>NZ_DATNJW010000656.1:0-5124 GCF_035603715.1 Mycobacterium sp.
ACGGGCGGGTACGCCGGCGGCGGGTAGCCCTGGCCGTCGGTGACGCCGCGCAGGCCCCACGGCAGGTACTTGAAGTAGAACTCGAGTTCGTCGGAAAAGTCGTAGCTGGGATCAGGATCCGGTTGCATCTGACTACCTCTCGAGTCGGTACGTGTTCCATGTCGGAGTCTAGTCCCGGCGGGCAACGCGCAACAGTGAACCGTGGTGTTGCCTAGACTACCCACCAGTTGATTGACTCCGGGTAGCCCCCGGACCGCCGAAGCGAGTAGACATGCCATCCGAGAACGGGCTCACCCGCCGCGAGGAGCTGCTGGTTGTAGCCACCAAGTTGTTCGCCGCACGCGGCTATCACGGCACCCGGATGGACGACGTCGCCGATGTCGTCGGCCTGAACAAGGCCACTGTCTATCACTACTACGCCAGCAAGTCGCTGATCCTTTACGACATCTATCAGCAGGCCGCCGAACGCACGTTGGCCGCCGTACACGACGATCCGACGATGTCGGCCCGCGAGGCGCTTTACCAGTACACCGTGCGGCTGCTCAATCAGATTGCCGCCAACCCCGAAGGCGCGGCGGTGTACTTCCAGGAGCAGCCCTACATCACCGAATGGTTCACCGAGGAACAGGTCGCGGCGGTTCGTGAGAAGGAAACCCAGGTCTACGAGCACGTGCATGGGCTCATCGATCGCGGCATCGCCAGCGGCGAGTTCTACGAAAGCGACTCGCACGTCTTGGCGCTCGGCTACATCGGGATGACGCTGGGCGCCTATCGCTGGCTTAGGCCGAGCGGACGCCGCAGCGCCAAGGAGATCGCCGCCGAGTTCAGCACCGCACTGCTGCGCGGTCTGATCCGTGACGAGGCGGTCCGGGTGGAGTCGCCGCTGGGCGTCGGAACCGACATCGGTACGGCCGCCCGTCGTTCCTGAGCCTCGAAGAGACTGATCACCATGACTGACATGTTTCGTCTGGACGGAAAGGTCGCCGTGGTCACCGGCGGTGGCCGCGGCATCGGCGTCATGATGGCCCGCGGGCTGCTGCAAGCGGGAGCGACGGTGTACCTGTCCAGTCGCAAAAAGGCCGAGCTGGACGCCGCGGTCGCCGAATTGTCGGCGCACGGACCGGTACAGGCGATTCCCGCCGACCTGGGCACCGTCGACGGTGTGCAGGCGCTGGTCACCGACCTCGCCGAGCGCACGGACGCCGTACACGCGCTGTACAACAACGCCGGCGCCGCGTGGGGTGCGCCGTTGGGCGAATTTCCCGAATCCGGCTTCGACAAGGTCTTCAACGTCAACGTCAAGGGCGTCTTCCTGCTGACCCGCGCGCTGGTGTCGCTGCTCGAGGCAGGCGCGACCGACGGCGACCCGGCCCGCGTCATCAACACCGGCAGCATCGACGGGATCGTTCCGCCCGGGCGCGGCCGGGACAACTTCTCCTACAGCGCCAGCAAGGCCGCGGTCCACATGCTGACCCAGCATCTGGCCGGGGAGCTGGCGCCGCGGATTCTGGTCAACGCCATCGCGCCCGGGCTCTTCGAATCCCGGATGACCAAAGAGCTGTTGCGGGCGGGTTCGGACGCCGTCGGTTCGGGCTTTCCGCTCGGCCGCATCGGCCAGCCCGACGACATGGCCGGCATCGCGGTCTTCCTCGCCAGCCGGGCCAGTAGCTACATCACCGGCGCGGTGATCCCGGTGGACGGTGGCGTCAGCGTCATCCGCTAGGCCTTCAGCAGATTCCGCTCGAGAAACTCGAGTTGATCGGCAAGCACGCGCTCGAAGGCGTCGCCGACGTAAATCTCGAAATGCCCTTCCGGGTAGAGCTTGATCTCGCCGCGGGGCGCGGTCGCCGCGTAGCGGCGGGTCGGACCTGACGGCGCGACGGTGTCGGTTTCGCAGACGCAGAACAGGATTGGGCAGGCCACCTTCGCCGCGAGCCGACCCGGCCGGTACGGCAAGAGCTTCAAGCCAATGCGCGCGGCGACCTCGTTGCGCAGCTCGACGCCGTCGGGCACCAGCCCCAGAAAACCGGGGTAGGCATCCGGGGAGGTCATCAGCGCGACCTCGCCCGGACGCCCGGCGGTCGGCACCATCACCGGCGCCCCGCCGAAGCGGGCGGTGATCAGGTCGCGCGCCGCCAGCGCCGTGAGGCGTGCGCTGATCATCGGGTCCACTGCGCCCAGGGAGGCGACGCTGTCGGTGAACGGGCATTGCGCGACAACCGCCGCGATTCCCGGAAGCCTTGCCGCGGTGGCTATTACGTGACCACCGCTGAATGAGGTACCCCACAGGCCGATTCGATTCGCGTCGACGCCGGGCAGCGTGCGCGCATAGGCCACCGCAACCATCCAGTCCTGCAGTTGCATTCGGACATCGAGCAGTTGACGTGGGGCCCCTTCGCTGTCGCCGAAGTTGCGGTAGTCGAACACCAGGCAGGCGTAACCGGCCGCGCAAAAGCGTTCGGCGTAGGCATCCAGTCGCATCGTGCGGACCGCGCCCAGCCCGTGAGCCATCACCAAAAGCGGCGCGTCACCGTCGCTCGCCGGCCGGTACAACCACGCGCTGACCCGATCGCTGCCGGAGTTGAACCAGACATCCTCACGCTGCATGACACTCATCCTGCATCGTCGTCGAGCGATGTGATAGACCCACAGCATGGCCGCGAGTGTGCTGCAGCAGGTGTCGTCGCTGGTAGGGGCGAACTATGTCAGCACCGATCCCGACGTACTGGCCGGCCGCAGCGTCGACCACACCGGCCGCTACCGCGGTCACGCGAGCGCCCTGGTGCGTCCGGGCTCGGCGGACGAAGTCGCCGGCGTGCTGCGGCTGTGCCGCGACGCCGGAGTACACGTGACGATCCAGGGCGGCCGGACGTCGTTGGTCGCCGGCACCGTGCCCGAGCATGACGACGTGTTGCTGTCGACCGAAAGGCTCAGCACCATAAGCGATGTCGACACAATAGAACGTCGTGTCGAGGCCGGGGCAGGGGCAACCCTGGCCGCGGTGCAGCGCGCGGCCGACGCGGCCGGCCTGGTGTTCGGCGTCGACCTGGCCGCCCGCGACACTGCGACCGTCGGCGGCATGGCATCGACCAACGCCGGCGGTTTGCGCACGGTGCGTTACGGCAACATGGGCAACCAGGTCATCGGGCTGGATGTCGCGCTGCCCGACGGGTCGGTGGTGCGACGCCACTCGCGGGTGCGGGCGGACAACACCGGCTACGACCTGCCGGCACTGTTCGTCGGCGCCGAGGGAACACTGGGCGTGATCACCGCGCTCGACCTGCGGCTGCACCCGGATCCATCGCATCGGGTGACCGCTGTCTGCGGCTTCGACGACCTGGCCGCACTGGTCGACGCCGGCCGGTTGTTTCGCGACATGGACGGCATCGCGGCGCTGGAACTGATCGACGGGCGGGCCAGCGCATTGGCCGAAGAGCGTCTGGGGGTGCCCCCGCCGGTGCGCGGCGACTGGCTGCTGCTGGTTGAACTGGCGGCCGACCGCGATCAGACCGAACGCTTGGCCGACGCGCTGGAAGGTGTGCAGACTTTGGGCGAGCCCGCGGTCGGGGTTGATCTCGCTGCGCAACAACGGCTTTGGCGGTCTCGTGAATCGTTGGCCGAGGTGGTCGGATTGTTCGGACCGCCGCTGAAGTTCGATGTGTCGTTGCCACTGTCCGCGATACCCGCGTTCGCCCACGACGCCAAGTCGCTCGTGCACCGGCATGCGCCCGACGCCGTCGGAGTGTTGTTCGGGCATATCGGCGAGGGCAACCTGCATCTGAATGTGCTGCGCTGCAGCGACGAGCAGGAGCGCGATCTGTACGCCGCGATGATGGACCTGATCGCGGAAAGCGGTGGCAACGTCAGCTCCGAACATGGAGTCGGCAGCCGCAAGCGTCGCTACGTGGGCATGTCACGCGGAGTCGCCGACATCGCCGCGATGCGAACTCTGAAGACGGCGTTCGACCCGACCGGCTATCTGAACGCCGCGGTGCTGTTCGACTAGCCGGCGCCCTTGATCCCGACCGCGTGCCGAAGCTGGGCTAAGAACTCGTCAGCGTCGTCGCTGCGGATCATGTAGTGCGAGAACGCGACTCGGATCGCGGTAGCCGCCTTCACTGCGGCGTTCGGACCGGGAATAAGCCGCTGCAAACCATCGCGCATCTGCGGGATGACGTTCGAGAACTGGCTGATGACATGTTCGGGCTCGATGTCGACCATCCGCACGCCGGTGTAGGAATGCTGGTACTCGACGATGAACCGCAACGCCGCATCGAGCTTGTCGGTACCTTTGAGGCCGGCGGTCGCCCGGCCCATGCCGCTTTCGAAGGTCTGCCGCTCGTATTTGGAGAACGCCGAAAGCAGGTCCTCTTTGGACGCGAACCAGCGGTAGAGCGTTGGCCTGGATACCCCGGCCTGAACGGCGACATCGGACAGACTGAGCTTCCGCTTGCCGTTCCGGCCGAGGACCTCGGCCGTGGCAGCAAGAATCCGCTGCTGCGTCGAGGCGTCGCCCTCGAGGGTCGGAGTCTGCTCCATGAACCAAACTTTACAAAATAAACCCGAAGTGTCACGCTGTTTTCGTGTCACTGCCATGTTCCCCGGCCAGGGTATTTCCGGCCCCACCCGAGGTAGTTGACCACCAGAGTTTAGCTGGGCAGACCGAGATTGATCGGCGTCCGTCGTGAGCGAGTCCAGGACGGTCGTCATCACCGAAGCCTCGTCACCCGTGGGCTTGGCGACGGCGGCCCGGTTGGCGGCCGGCGGGCACCTGGTGTTGATGGGTGCCCGCCGGACCCACATCTGCGAGGAATTCGCTGCCCGTCTTCGGTCCGGAGGCGCTGCGGTGTTCGCCGCCCACTTGGATCTTGCGGACCCGCTGTCCATCGATCGTTTCCTGCAGGCTGCCGACTACCTGCTAGGTGCCGCCGATGTCCTTGTCAGCAGCGCGGGTATGGCCGACAGATCCTGGGTCGGCGCGCAACACCTTGTGGCGCAACTCGTTACGCCGATGATCGACAACGGCCGGGGCGACGTGGTGCTGCTCAGCCCGGAATTGATCGGGGCATCGCCGGAGGGCGCGCATCGGATGCTCGACGCGTGGGTCAGTGGTCTGGACGCCGA
>NZ_DATNJW010000657.1:0-10442 GCF_035603715.1 Mycobacterium sp.
CCAGGAATGGTCGTACCTGCTCCGGGCCTTCGGGTCCGCCGAAGGACAGCAGCAGTACGGCGTCGAAATCCATTGCTAGCTAAAGCAACTGGGTACTGGCGCCGCCGTCGGCGTAGATGATCGACCCGGTGGTAGCCGGTAGCCACTCCGACAGCAGCGCGCACACTGTCTTGGCAACCGGCGTCGGGTCTTTCATGTTCCAGCCGATCGGCGCGCGCTGGTCCCAGCCCTCTTCGAGCAGCTGCATCTGGGCGCCGGCCTCATCGCCGAGCGCGCCACCGACGATGGCGCTCATCGCCAGGGTCCGGATCGGTCCGGCGGCAACGAGATTGGAGCGCACACCGTGCTTGCCGGCTTCGCGCGCCACGAACCGGTTGACCGATTCCAGCGCGCTCTTGGCTACTGTCATCCAGTTGTAGGCCGGCATCGCCCGGGTGGGGTCGAAGTCCATACCGACGATCGAGCCACCGGGGTTCATGATCGGCAGCAGCGCCTTGGCCAGCGAGGCGTACGAATACGCCGAGATGTGAATGCCTTTGGATACGTCCTCGTAGGGCGCGTCGAAGAACGGGTTGATACCCATCCCGGTCTGCGGCATGAAACCGATCGAGTGCACGACGCCGTCGAGTTTGTTGCCCTCGCCGATCTCGGCGGTCACGCGCTCGGCCAGGGTGTCGAGGTGCTTTTCGTCCTGCACGTTGAGTTCGATCAGCGGGGCCTTCTGCGGCAGCCGGTCGGCGATACGCTGAATCAGCCGCAGCCGGTCGAATCCGGTCAACACGAGCTGCGCGCCCTGTTCCTGGGCCACCTTGGCGATGTGAAACGCGATCGACGCGTCGGTGATGATCCCGCTGACCAGGATCCGTTTACCTTCGAGCAGTCCTGCCATTTCCGTCCTTCAATTGTGTAATCGTCAGTGGCCCATGCCCATGCCGCCGTCGACCGGGATCACGGCACCGGAGATGTAACTCGCGTCCTCGGACGCCAGGAAGCTGACCACGCCGGCGACCTCGGCGGCGGTACCGACCCGCTTTGCCGGGATGAACTCCAGCGCCCCCTCTTGAATACGCTCGTCCAGCGCGCGGGTCATGTCGGTGTCGATGTAGCCCGGGGCGACCACGTTGGCCGTCACATTCGCCTTGGAGAGCTCTCGGGCGATCGAGCGGGCCATGCCGATCACACCGGCCTTGGAGGCCGCGTAGTTGGCCTGGTTGCCGATACCCCAGCTGCCAGACACCGAACCGATGAAGATCAACCGGCCGAACCGCTTTCGCTGCATGCTGCGGGATGCCCGCTGGACCACCCGGAACGCGCCGGTGAGGTTGGCGTCGATGACCTTTTCGAATCGCTCTTCGGTCATCCGGATGAGAAACGCGTCGGCCGAAACGCCCGCGTTGGACACCACCACTTCGACCGGACCCTGGTGCTCCTCGACCGCCTTGAAGGCACGATCCACGGCGTCGTTGTCGGTGACATCACACTCGACGCCGAACAGCCCCTCGGGTGCCCCGGATCCGCGGTGCGTGACCGCCACCTTGTGGCCGTCGGCGGCCAGCCGCTGTGCGATCGCCAGCCCGATCCCTCGGTTTCCGCCGGTGACCAATACAGAACGGGATACGAATGCGGGCTTGCCGCCGTCGGCTGGGAGGTCAGTGGCTACGTCAGTCACCCCGACAACCTATCGCCTGACCACAGCGGGGCCGAAATCGCCCGACGTCGGTATGCAACGGATCTAGGTCGGCAACCGCCGATTGATCAGCAATGCCGCCAGCGCGGCCAGCGCCAGCACCAGCGAACCCAATCGGAGCCATCCGACACTGGCGTCGCCCCGGATCGTCTCGTAACCGATCTGCTGCTGCAGTGAGGCGTAAACCTGCTTGAGCTCCTGCAAGTTTGCCGCGTCGTAGTGGTTGCCACCGGAGAGCTCAGCAACTTTTTTCATCGTGGTGTCGTCGACCGGCACCGGCTGGCGCTGGCCGTTGATCTCCACGAAGCCGTACGGGGTGCCGAACGAGATCGTCGAGATCGGCACGCCTTGGTCCTTCGCGGTGCGCGCCGCGGTGAACGCACCCTTGGGGTTGTCCGGGTTGGTCGGCATCGTCTCTTTACCGTCGGAGAACAACACGATGCGCGCCGGCGGCGGGGTGTCGCCCCCGCCGATCACCGCGCCGACGGTGGCGATGGCCTGCAGCGCCGTGAAGATTCCCTCGCCGGTCGCGGTGCGGTCGGCGAACTGCAGCTTGTCCAGCGCGGCCTTGGTCGCGTCGCGGTTGGTCGTCGGCTGGACGAGAACGGTCGATGTCCCCGCGTACGCGATCAGCCCGAGGTTGATACCGGGCGTCAGCTCGCCGGCGAATTCTTTGGCCGCCACTTCGGCGGCCGCCATCCGGTTGGGTTCGACGTCGGTGGCCCGCATGGACTGCGAGACGTCGATGACCAGCATGACGACCGCACGGTTGCGCGGAATCCGGACATCGTGGGTCGGGCCGGCCATCGCGATCGTGAACAGCACCAGCGCCGCGATCAACAGGATCGCCGACAGGTGCCGCCAGCGGGTGGGTTGCTTGGGCGCAACGCTTTCCAGCAACTCCATGTTGGCGAACCGCAGCATCCGGCGCTGCCGGGCCACCTGGGCGATGATGTAGAGCGCCACCAGCCCGAGGATGACCAGCAGGAACACGAAGAACCACGCGTGGGAGAATCCCGATAGCGTCATCGGCCCGAGTAAGGGCAATGTCATGACAGACCCGTTCTGATGTTGCGGCCCGACTCGTGAGAAGCGGAAGTCACTGGCGCCCCGCCAGTGACCCGCGGCGGCGGGATTCGACGAAACGCACGATGTCGGCGATCCAATCGCGGTCGGTGCGCAGCGGCAGCAGCGGCGCCCCGCAACTGCGCAGCGTGCGGGCCACGTCGGCGCGATGGGCCGCGGCGGCCTTGGCGAAGTCGTCGCGCAGCTGCTCGTCGATGGTGAACTCGCGAGAGCGGCCGGTTTCGGCATCCTGCAGGATCACGTCGCCGACGTCGGGCAACTCGACGTCGCGCGGGTCGAGGATCTCAATGCCGAGCACTTCGTGGCGCGCGGCGATGGCGCGCAGCGGGCGCATCCAGTTGATCGGGCCGAGGAAGTCACTGATGATGACCGCCATTCCGCGGCGGCGTTCCGGACGACGCAGTGCGTCGATCGCGACCGACAGATCCCCGCGCACCCCGACTGGGGCCTTGGGCATGGTCGCGATGGTGCGCAGCATCGTCTGCTCGTGCTGCCGTCCGGATCGGGCCGGCACTCGAGTTATCTTCTCGCCGTTGGCAATCAGCGCACCGAGCCGGTTTCCTCCGCCGCTGTTGAGGAAGGTGATGGCGGCCGCGGCGGCCACCGCCAGGTCGCGCTTCTCGCAGACCGCGGTGCCGAAATCCAGGCTGGCCGACATGTCGACCACCAGCCAGGTCTCAAGTTCGCGATCGGCGATCATCTGCCGCACGTGTGGGTGCGTGGTGCGCGCGGTCACCGCCCAGTCCATCCGGCGCACGTCGTCGCCGGGCTGATACTCGCGCGACTCCCCCGGCTCCGAACCGGGACCGGGAATCAGGCCGAGGTGGTCGCCGTGCAGAACACCGTCGAGCTTGCGTTTGACCGTCAGCTCGAGTGTGCGCAGCGCCGCCGACAGCTTGGGGTCATCGATCTGCCCGCGCTGCATCGACGGCGGGCGGGTAGCCACGGGCTGCTCCGCGGCGGAGTTGCTATCCGTCACCGACCGCTGGCCGCACCCGCGACCTGCATTGCCGGAGGCACCGAATGACCTTGCTGCGGAACAGCATTCACCTGCGGCATTCCGACGGTCTGCAAGATCCGGTTGATAACGATCTCCGACGAGATCTCGTCGGCCAGCGCGTCGTAGGTGAGCACCAACCGATGCCGCAGCACGTCGGGGATCACCTCGACGATGTCCTGCGGGATCACGTAGTCACGCCCACGCACCAGCGCCAGCGAGCGCGACGCGGCGATGATGCCCAGTGAGGCACGCGGCGATGCGCCGAACGAGATCCAGGTCTTGACGTCGTTCATCCCGAGTTGCTCGGGGTGGCGGGTGGCGGTGACGACCCGCACCACGTAGTCGACCAGCGCGTGGTGAACGAAATTGTTCGACGCGACCTCTTGCAGCCGCAGCAGGTCACCGGTGTCCAGGATCTGCTTGGGCTCCGGAGGCTTCACGCCCATCCGGTAGATGATCTCGCGCTCCTCCTCCGGAGAGGGGTAGCCGACGTTGATCTTGAATAGGAAGCGGTCGCGCTGCGCCTCGGGCAGCGGATACACGCCCTCGTGCTCGATCGGGTTCTGGGTGGCCATGACCAGGAACGGGTTGGGCAACGGGAATCTCTTGCCACCGATCGACACCTGGCGCTCCTGCATCACCTCCAGCAGGGCCGACTGCACCTTGGCCGGTGCACGGTTGATCTCGTCCGCGAGCAGGAAATTGGCCACGACCGGCCCGAGCTCGGTGTCGAACTCTTCCTTGCCCTGCCGGTAGATGCGGGTACCGATGATGTCGGTGGGCACCAGGTCGGGGGTGAACTGGATGCGGGCGAACGTCCCGCCGACCACCTTCGCGAAGGTCTCCACGGCCAAGGTCTTGGCGACACCGGGCACACCTTCGAGCAGTACGTGGCCCTTCGACAGCAGGCCGACGAGCATCCGCTCGACGAGCTGGTCTTGGCCGACGATGATTCGCTTGACCTCGAAGATGGCGCGCTCCAGGGTGTGCACCTCGGCGGCCAGCCCGTTGCCACCGCCGCTGGGGGCCGCGTGCGCAGGTGCCGTCGGGGATCCGCCCGGACCCGAGTAACCGCTGGTGCCCGGGGGCGGCCCGCCTGCTGATGTCATCGATTACCCTCCACGGCTCAACCTTCCAAAGCTCAAACAGACACGACTCTCGCACGACGAATGCCGTGGGGCAGCGGCGTGCCCTTGTTCAACTATTCCAGGCCACTCGGCATCCGTCGACGTGGCGGTCCTCGTGCGCCTGCTCAGTACTCGATGATCCGGGTCAGCATCGGGGTCATGCCACCCTTGCGAACCGGGCTGATCGTGACTTTGCCGGCGCTGCCCGACGCCTCCAGCATCTGCCCGTTGCCCAGGTAGATGGTGACGTGCTGGCCACCGCCCGGGCCGTAGAAGATCAGATCGCCGCGCTTGGCCTGCGACGGCGGGATGTGGCGACCGGCGTTGTACTGGTCACCGGAGAACCGCGGTAGCAGCACTCCCACGCCGGCGAAGCTGTAGCGGACCAGTCCCGAGCAGTCGAAGCCGACGGTGTTGGCCCCGGAGTCGATGCCCTTACTCGGCGAGTTGGGCGTGCCGCCACCCCACGAATACGGCACGCCCATCTGCGACGACCCGCGGCGGATCACGTACTCGACCGCCTGCCGGCCGTAGACCCGCGGTATTCCGTTCGCGCTGGTGGTTTTGGGGCCCAGGTTGATGCCAAGGCCGCTGAGGAACTGCTGCCCCAGACCGAGCGTCGTCTGGGTGGCGTTGGCAGTGGCCTGCAGCGACTGGTTGGCGATAGCGACGGGGTCACCCGGCGCGCCGGCGCTGATCACCGGCGGCAGCGTCGGGTCCCAAGAGCCGTCTTCGGCGTTGGCCGGAACCGCCAGTCCGAGCAGCAGGCCGAGGGCAGCCAGCACCGACCAGACCAGCCTGGTCCAGTGAAAGCCCCTAGATCGCGTAAACCCCCGGTGCATAAACCCTTTCACGCGTCAGTATTCGATGTAACGGACGACGTAGGGCGTCATGCCGCTGGTCCGAACCGGCGCGACACGAACCTTGAGGCCAACGTCGGGCGCCTCGAGCATCTGCCCCTGACCGAGGTAGATCGTCACGTGCTGGCTGCCGCCGGGGCCGTAGAAGATCACGTCGCCGCGGCGCATCTGCGAGGCCGGGATCTTGCGGCCCAGGTCGTACTGGGAACCGGAGTAGTGCGGCAGCTTGATGCCCACGCCGGCGAACGAGTACAGCACTAGACCAGAGCAGTCGAAACCGGTTGTGCCCGAGCCGGATCCAATGCCCTTGCCCGGGCCGGCCGCGGTGCCACCACCCCACGAGTAGGGCACGCCCAACTGCGAGAGACCGCGCCGAATCACGTACTCAGATGCCTGCCGTCCGTAGACCCGGGGGATCTTGCCGTTGGTGAAACCCGTTGGTGTGGGCGCCAATCCGAGCTGCTGCAAGAAGCTGCGGCCCATGTTGGAGGTGACCTCCGACGAGGTCGACATCGTCCCGAGGACCTTGTTGAGAATCGCGATCGGGTCGCCCGGGACATTGGCGCTGGGCACCATCGGCAACGTGGGA
Organism: Mycobacterium sp.; assembly: GCF_035603715.1. Lineage (GTDB taxonomy): Bacteria > Actinomycetota > Actinomycetes > Mycobacteriales > Mycobacteriaceae > Mycobacterium. The sequence goes on from NZ_DATNJW010000657.1 coordinate 6,350, forward strand.
TCCCACTCGCCGGCCCATTTGTCGCCGTGTCCCCGCGGCGCGCTGGGGGAACCCGGCGCCGCCGGGTCCCATCGGTCAGACGACGCCGCCCGCGGTCCGGCATCCGGTCCGCCCGCGGATGCCGACCAGTTGCGGGCGGCGTCGAGTCTGGCTTGGGCGGCGTTACGCTCATCGCCCAGTCGAGTGACTTCCTGTTGTTGCTCGCCGAACTTGTGCTGTGCGGAGGTCAGGGCCGCCACTGCCGCGTTCTGGCTGGATTGAGCGTCTGAGACGGCTTTGTCGGCCTTCTGCTTGGCCAGCCGGGCGGACGAATCCTTGTTCAACTGCTCGGCGCGGGCCCGTTGCAGGTTGTCCATCACCTGCTGCGAGCTGGCAGCCAGCGTCTGGCCGGCGGCCGCCGTCGCGATCATGTCGTCGGGGCTGGCCGCCGTGAGGTAACCGTTCGACGGGCCGTTGACATAGCTGGCCACCGCGTAACGGTCGAATCGCTTCTGGGCGGCCGCGATTGCGGCGTCGGCTTGTTTGACCGATTGCTGGCTGGCCTCGACGTCGTGTTGGGCGGCCGTCGCGTTGTCGCGCGCAGTCTCGACGTCAACCACCGCCTTGTTGACGCTTTCTTCCTCGGTCTGGATTTGCGCGTTGAGATCCTGCAGACGCTGATTGGCCTGTGCCACATCGGCGATCAGCTTGGCCATCGTGTCCGGGTCGGCCTTGGCCAGACCGGGTGTCCCCAGCAACAGCGCCACGCTGATCATCGCGGGACCCACGCGATGGGTGAACGCGGTAGCCACTCGGAAAGACGAGCCGCGGCAGGTGCGTCTCATACGACTCGGGTCTCCTTGGCTCAACGCGGGCGGACGGCGTCGGCCCCAGTAATCACTGGAAGCACGAATAAACCAAAAGCATCCCCTGCACCGTAAGTCACATCCGAACCAATAGAAACTTATGTCACAAACTACAAACCTGTTCTTCTGTCAACTGTGACCCTATGGTGACATCACTAATTTGCCCGCGGCGCGGTACAAGTGCCGGCGCTATGCGACACAAGCGGAATACAGCGAGTTAGACGCTTCGATCAGCGTCGTTGTGAGCCGCTTCGCCGCTTTCACGCGATGTTGCTGATCGTCTCGTTCGCAGTTGCATGAATCGCGTTCCGACCACCGCCGCCAGTACCCCGATCAATACAACAATGGTGAATCCGGTCCATGGAAACTGCGGCGTCTCGAGCTGATGCAGGAAATTCTGTGCCGAGGCCACGGTGTTGCCGGTTTTGGCGTTGTCTTCGCCGATCTCCAAGGTGGCGCGTGGGAAGTGCGTGCTGTAAGTGCCGACGAAGTTCGGGCTCAGCACCAGCACAGTCGCGTCGGGATGTTGCGAGCCGACCACCGTCGCGATGTCTCGTAGCGGGGTGTCGTTCGGCGGATTGTGGTCCAGCACGACGATCTTGAGGTCGATATCGTGCTCGTGAGCCTGGTTGATCACGTCGACCAACTCCGGCGTGACGGCCGGCGGCGCGCTGATGTTCCCGGCGCTGACCTGCTGCTGGACCACCGCCAGACAATCGTCGGGCTTGGTCGCGGGATCGACACCGACGGTGCCGCAGATCTCGCCCGGGATATAGAGCGGCGCGTGCGGGGTGGTCACGGTTGGAAACCGTACCGCCTGACGACGCGAGCGTTGCAACGGATGGTCGCCCACAAGGAATGGAAGTTTTCGGGGTCCGCCGGAATGCAGGACAAGCGTACTGTTAGACTTGGCAGCGCTTCGCCGACACAGCCCGTCGGCGAGCCGAACTAAATACGGGAGTGGATGTGACCAGCAAAGATTCGGTGAATTCATTCGGAGCGCGCGACACCTTGAAGGTCGGCGGCGACAGTTACAAGATCTATCGGTTAGACGCGGTTCCGGGCACGGAGAAGCTTCCCTACAGCCTGAAAGTGCTCGCCGAAAACCTGCTCCGCAACGAAGACGGCAGCAACATCACCAAGGACCACATCCAGGCGATCGCCGACTGGGATCCCAAAGCTGAGCCCAGCATCGAAATCCAGTACACGCCGGCCCGCGTGGTCATGCAGGACTTCACCGGCGTGCCGTGCATCGTCGACTTGGCCACCATGCGAGAGGCCATCGGCGACTTGGGCGGTGACGCCGAGAAGGTCAACCCGCTCGCACCCGCCGACCTGGTGATCGACCACTCGGTGATCGCCGACCTGTTCGGCACCGCCGACGCCTTCGAGCGCAACGTCGAGATCGAATACGAACGCAACGGCGAGCGCTACCAGTTTCTGCGCTGGGGGCAGGGTGCGTTCGATGACTTCAAGGTGGTGCCACCGGGCACCGGCATCGTGCACCAGGTCAACATCGAATATCTGGCCAGTGTGGTGATGAACCGCGACGGGGTCGCCTACCCCGACACGTGTGTGGGAACCGACTCGCACACCACGATGGTCAACGGCCTTGGCGTGCTGGGCTGGGGTGTCGGTGGCATCGAAGCCGAGGCCGCGATGTTGGGTCAGCCGGTATCGATGCTGATCCCGCGAGTGGTCGGCTTCAAGCTGACCGGTGAGATCCAGGCGGGCGTCACGGCCACCGATGTGGTGCTGACCGTCACCGAAATGCTGCGCAAGCACGGTGTAGTCGGCAAGTTCGTCGAGTTCTACGGCGAAGGTGTCGCAGAGGTTCCGTTGGCCAACCGCGCCACCCTGGGCAACATGAGTCCCGAATTCGGTTCCACCGCAGCCATTTTCCCGATCGATCAGGAAACCATCGACTACTTGAAGTTCACCGGCCGCAACGAAGAGGAGCTGGCGCTGGTCGAGGCCTACGCCAAAGAGCAGGGCCTGTGGCACGACCCCGAGCACGAGCCGGCGTTCTCGGAATACCTCGAGCTCGACCTGTCCGACGTGGTGCCGTCGATCGCCGGGCCGAAGCGTCCGCAAGACCGAATCATCTTGTCGGAAGCCAGATCTGCCTTCCGAAAGACGATTCCCAGCTATGTCGGCGACGGCTCCGACACGCAGGGATATTCGAAGCTTGACCAGGAACTCGATGAGACGTTCCCGGCCAGTGACCCTGGCCAGGTCGCCAACGGTCATGCCGACGACGCGCCGGCCGTGCAGTCGGCCGCCGCGCACTCCAAGGGCCGCCCGACCAATCCGGTGACCGTGAAATCCGACGAACGTGGTGAGTTTGTGCTCGACCACGGCGCGGTGGTGATTGCCGCGATCACGTCGTGCACCAACACCTCTAACCCCGAGGTGATGCTGGGCGCGGCGCTGCTGGCCCGCAACGCCGTCGAAAAGGGGCTGGCCTCCAAGCCGTGGGTGAAGACCACGATGGCGCCGGGCTCGCAGGTGGTCAACGATTACTACAACAAGTCGGGCCTGTGGCCCTACCTGGAGAAGCTCGGCTTCTACCTGGTCGGCTACGGGTGCACCACCTGCATCGGCAACTCCGGCCCACTGCCTGAAGAGATTTCGAAGGCCATCAACGACAACGACCTTGCGGTGACCGCGGTGTTGTCGGGCAACAGGAACTTCGAGGGTCGCATCAATCCCGATGTGAAGATGAACTACCTGGCATCACCGCCGCTGGTGATCGCCTACGCGCTGGCGGGGACGATGGACTTCGACTTCGACAAGCAGCCGCTCGGCAAGGACGAGGACGGCAATGACGTGTTCCTCAAGGACATCTGGCCATCACAGAAGGACGTCTCCGACACCATCGCCTCGGCGATCAACCAGGAGATGTTCACCAAGAACTACGCCGACGTGTTCAAGGGTGACGAACGCTGGCGCAACCTGCCCACCCCGAGCGGCAATACCTTTGAATGGAGCTCGGATTCGACGTACGTGCGTAAGCCTCCGTACTTCGAGGGCATGCCGGCCGAGCCGGAGCCGGTCGGCGACATCACGGGTGCGCGGGTGCTCGCGCTGCTCGGCGACTCGGTGACCACCGACCACATCTCCCCTGCCAGCAGCATCAAGCCGGGAACGCCTGCCGCGCAGTACCTTGACGAACACGGCGTGCAGCGCAAGGACTACAACTCCTTCGGCTCGCGGCGCGGTAATCACGAGGTGATGATCCGCGGCAC
>NZ_DATNJW010000658.1:0-5796 GCF_035603715.1 Mycobacterium sp.
TTCGATCAGGGCTTGGGGGACATGTTCGTGGTCCGGACCGCCGGCCACGTCATCGACTCCGCGGTATTGGGATCACTGGAATTCGCAGTGGGTGCGCTCGGTGTGTCGGTGATCGTGATCCTCGGCCACGACAGCTGCGGCGCGGTCAAGGCGACGCTGGCCGCGCTGGACGACGGCGCGTTGCCAGGCGGCTACGTGCGCGACCTGGTCGAGCGGGTGGCGCCGTCCATCTTGCTGGGTCGTCGTGAAGGCCTCAGCCGGCCCGACGAGTTCGAGGCACGCCACGTGGTCGAGACCGGCACGCAGCTGCTCGAGCGCTCGGCGGCCATCGCCCAGGCGGTCGCCGCCGGAGACCTGGCGATCGTCGGCGCCACGTATCACCTCGAAGACGGGCGAGTGGTGCTGCGCAACATCATTGGCGACGTCGGGGATAAGGTCGACGCCTAGCCCGCAGTCGAATACCGCGGCGTGACGAGGCCGTGGTCGTAGGCGTAGACGATGACCGCCGCGGCGGACCTCATCGACTGCTGCCGGATCGCCGTCTTCAGCTAACTGGGCGACACGCCGAGCTTGGTCGGCCAGGTCAACGTGACCTGGCCTTACCGTGTGAATGTGCTGGATCTGGAACCGCGAGGCCCACTGCCGCCAGAGATTTACTGGCGTCGCCGGGGATTGGCGATTGGCGTTGCGGTCGTCGTAATCGCCATCGTCGTCGCGATCATCGTCGCCGTCATGAGCGGAAGTGCCGGCGCGAACACCTCCGACGCAGCCAAGAAGTCGACCCAGGCCGGGCAGGGCGCACCAGGAAGCAACCCGGAGGTCAAGACTCCGGTGGAGCCGCCGGCCGGTCAGAACACCGACCAGCCGGTCGAGACGCCGACGGCCGCGGTGCAGCCGCCGCCGATACTCAAGGAAGGCGACGACTGCCCCGACTCCACGCTCGCCGTCAAGGGTCTGACGAACGCGCCGCAATACGCCACCGGCGACCAGCCGAAGTTCGTCATGGTCGTCACCAACATCGGGCTGGTGGCCTGCAAACGCGATGTGGGCGCCGCAGTCCTGGCCGCCTACGTCTACTCGCTGGACAACAAGCGGTTGTGGTCGAACCTGGACTGCGCGCCGTCCAACGAAACCCTCGTCAAGACCTTTGCCCCCGGCGAACAGGTGACCACGTCCGTTACCTGGACCGGTATGGGATCGGCGCCGCATTGCCCGCTGCCGCGGCCGGCGATCGGGCCCGGTACCTACAACCTCGTCGTGCAGCTGGGCAATCTTCGCTCGCTGGCGGTTCCGTTCATCATGGCTCCGCCGCTACCTCCCGGCGCCGCGCCGCCTCCCCCGCCACCGGGATTGCCCGGCGCGCCCGGACCTGGACCGCTGCCCGGTCCGCCACCCGCCCCAGGCGGCTGAGCTAACTGATCGGATCGCCGATGGTCGATTCGGCCAACTGCGACAGTCCTTCTCGCACGTGGCGGGCCCAGATCTCGCCAATGCCTTCCACGGCTTCCAGGTCACCCGCACTGGCCGCCAGCAGACCCTGCAGCGAGCCGAACTCGCGGACCAGCCGGTCAGCGTGGGCGAACTGTAGCCGTGGGATCTCCGACATCGCACGGTAGCCGCGCGAACTCACCGCGGAGTCTTGAGCTTCCGCAGTCGACGGGTAACCGAAAACCCTTGCCATCGTGGTGAAGTCGAGCAGTTCGGCGTCAGACATGGCGTCCAGCTCGTCCAGCGTGACCGCAACCTCGGCCTTGGACAACGGCTCGGGGTTGGCGTGGTAGTCACGCACGACCAACTCGCGAGAAGCCTCGTTACCGCCGAGCAGTTCTTCGAGCTGCAGCCGCAGTTGGCGTCCGTCGGTGCCCAGCTCCACGACCTCGTAGTCCAGTTCCACGCCGATACGGCGGACCAGTTCGAGCCGCTGTACCACCGTCATCACGTCGCGGAGTGTCACGAAGTCTTCGATCTCCGCCCTCGACAGCTGCCTGCTGACCTCGTCGAGCCGTGTCTTGTACCGCTCCAGCGTGGCGAGGGCCTGGTTGGCGCGCGACAAGATGGTGGACGAGTCGGCCAGTACGTGGCGCTCACCGCAGTAGTAGACGGTCACGATGCTCATCGAGTGGCTGACCGAGATCACCGGATAGCCAACTTGGCTGGCGGCCCGCTCGGCCGAGCGATGCCGGGTACCGGATTCGTCGGTGGGTATCGACGGGTCCGGCACCAGTTGCACGTTGGCCCGCAGGATTCTGCTGCCGTCGGTGGATAACACCACCGCGCCGTCCATCTTGCACAGCTCCCGCAGCCTGGTCGGCGCGTAGCGCACGTCGAGGGAGAAGCCGCCGTCGCAGATCGCTTCGACGCTGTCGTCGTAGCCCAGCACGATCAGCGCGCCGGTCCGGCCACGCAGGATGCGTTCCAGGCCATCGCGCAGCGCGGTGCCCGGCGCAAGCCGCGCCACGGCCTCACGCAAGGAGGGCCGCTGCTGGGCCGCTGAGCCGTTCGTCGCCGCTTTGCCGCCTGTCATCACCAGTCATTCTGCTCCGTGGATGCGGAGTCCGGACGATGTGGTGGTATCTGGGCTCTGTCGGGGTGCCCGGCGATGTCGAGCACGTGCTCGAGCGCAGCGGCGATGGTGGGCGCCTGCAGCGTCTTCAAGCCTGGCGGCACAGCGTCACAGCCCGATGGGATCAGTGCCGTGGTGAACCCCTGCCGAGCGGCTTCGGCCAGCCGCCGTTCCATGCCGCTGACTCGGCGCAGATCCCCAGCCAACCCGACCTCGCCGATCATCACGGCGGTGGCCGGCAACGGCAGGTTCACGTACGCCGACGCCAGCGCGACCGCCACCGCCAAGTCCGACGACGGATCGGTCAGCCGCATGCCGCCGACGGTGGACAGGTACACGTCGTTGACGGCGATCCTGAGCCGGGCGTGCTTTTCCAGCACCGCGGCGATCATCGCGGCGCGCGAATGGTCGATCCCGCTGACGGCGCGGCGCGGTGAATTGCCGGTCGGTGTGGCCAGCAACGCCTGGATTTCGCCGACCAGCGGACGCTTCCCGTCGAGCGTCACGGTGATCGCCGTCCCAGCTACGGGCTGCGGTCGCTGATCCAGAAAAAGCCCGGACGGGTCGGCGACACCCTCAATCCCATAGTCCTGCAACAGAAAACAACCGACCTCGTCCGCGGCGCCGTAACGGTTCTTCACGCCGCGGACCATGCGCAGCAGCGAGTTCCGGTCGCCTTCGAAATGCAGCACCACGTCGACCAGATGTTCCAGCGACCGGGGACCGGCGATAGCCCCGTCCTTGGTGACGTGGCCGACGAGAATCAGTGGCACACCAGTGGTTTTCGCCGCGGCGGTCAGCGCACTGGTCACCGCGCGCACCTGAGTGACGCCACCGGCGACGCCGTCGGCGTCGGCGCTGCACATGGTCTGCACCGAGTCGACGACGACCAACGTAGGCTGCACCGCCTCGATATGGCCAAGTACCGCATGCAGATCCGACTCGGCGGCCAGATAAAGCTCGTCGTGGCTGCAGCCGGTCCGATCGGCGCGCATCCGGATCTGGCCGCGCGACTCCTCGCCCGATATGTACAGCGCGCGCCGCCCGGATGCGGCCCATTGGTGGGCGACCTTGAGTAACAGCGTCGACTTGCCGACTCCGGGGTCGCCGGCGAGCAGCGTGACCGAGCCAGGCACGACGCCGCCACCGAGCACGCGGTCGAGTTCGTCGATTCCGGTGGGGCAGTGCCGGGTGCCGTCAGGCTCGACCGAGCTGATCGGAACGGCGGCCGAGGACGGGCCTACCGAGACCCGAGTGCCGCCTCGTACGGCGCTGAGCACGGCCACCTCGTCGACCGAACCCCAGGTGCCGCATTCCAGGCAACGTCCGACCCATTTGGCGGTGACATGGCGACATTCCGAACAGCGGTACTGCGAACGTGCCTTGGCCACCAGGTGACGGTATCCGGCTGGTGTGACAGATCAGCGGAGGTTAGTCGTGCCCCGGCGATTCGTGGTGCGGTCCGCTTTCCGGCGCTGAAATCGGCACTCCCACGCTGACGCTGCCGGCCTTCTCGAAATTGAAGGTGAAGTCGTAGTTCGGGCCGTTGGTGATCGGCTTGCTCAGCGCGACAGTCGCCTTGACCGTGTCGGCGTTCTCCACGGCACTGTCGGATTGCTTGCTCTGGCCGTTCTGAGAGCCGACGAACAGCACGCCGCTGGCATGCAGGGTGGGGTCACCGGTCACGGTGACTTTGCCGATGTCGGTGGTGATGCCGACCAGCTTGTCAGTGAGGTCCGGCGACTGGTTGACCGCGACGAGGACCAGGTCCACCGTGGCGCCCGGCCGCAGGAAGTCACCGGTCTGCAGCGCCCGAATGTGGACATTGCGCAGCGCGACGTTGTTGATCACCGCCTGGCTGCCGTCGACGGCCGATTGCTGCATGGCCGTCTGCGAAACCTGTCCGGCGCTGCAGCCGGCGATCGCGCCGGCGCCGATTACGGCACCGGCTGCAAGTGCGCCGAGCTTTGCCGAGCGACGACTCGAGCGGCATTTCGAGACGCGGTAGTCGAAGCGGTTCACTCAAAGCCTCCTGCTCGGCCCTCGAACGCCACTGCGGTTCGACTATGCACAGTAGTAGGTCGAGCCGGGCCGCGAAACCGCAGGGCACCATAGTCGGATTAGAGCAGCGCAACAGCATCTTTGACGCCTCGAACGGCTCACAACGCCAGCCCCCCAGGCGGCGCCGAACGGGTTGTGGATATCTCAGCACCTTGCACGAAACTCGCCGTATGTCAACCCCCTTAGCACATGCCTGATGCCCCTGACCTGCATCGTTGTTCACCACGTGTTGGCGCGACGTGTTAGCATGGAGTCACGAAAGGGGCTCGAAACTGATGAATTTTGCGGTCGGAGACACCGTTGTCTATCCACACCACGGTGCTGCGTTGATCGAGGCGATTGAAACCCGAACCATCAAAGGGGAACAGAAGGAATATCTCGTCTTGAAGGTGGCGCAGGGCGACCTGACAGTTCGAGTACCCGCTGAGAACGCCGAGTACGTCGGCGTCCGCGACGTGGTCGGCCAAGAGGGCCTCGACAAGGTGTTCCAGGTGCTTCGTGCACCGCACACCGAAGAACCGACCAACTGGTCCCGTCGATACAAGGCCAACCTGGAGAAGCTTGCATCCGGCGACGTCAACAAGGTTGCCGAGGTCGTCCGCGACCTGTGGCGCCGCGATCAGGAACGCGGCCTGTCCGCTGGCGAGAAGCGCATGCTGGCCAAGGCCCGGCAGATTCTGGTCGGTGAGTTGGCGCTGGCCGAAAGCACCGACGACGCCAAGGCGGAGACCATCCTCGACGAGGTCCTGGCCGCCGCTTCCTGAATTCCCTGAGTCGCAAGGAACGGGGTTGACCGGCACGGTCGCAGTGGTCCCGGCCGCGGGGTCGGGCGAACGGCTGGCCGCCGGCGTTCCCAAGGCTTTCTTTCAGCTCGAGGGACGCACTCTGGTTGAACGTGCGATCGACGGCCTGTGGCATTCAGGCGTCGTCGATCGCGTGGTGGTGGCGGTGCCGCCTGATCGCACCGACCGGGCCAAACTGATCCTCGGCAACAGTGCGACCGTCGTTGCCGGCGGAGCCAATCGCGGCGACTCGGTCGCCCGGGCGCTTGCGGCCGTGGCTGATGCAGAAGAACCTGATTTCGTGCTGGTACACGACGCCGCCCGGGCGCTGACACCGCCCGAGTTGGTGGTGCGGGTCGTCGAAGCGTTGCGGGCCGGCCATCAGGCCGT
>NZ_DATNJW010000659.1:0-10581 GCF_035603715.1 Mycobacterium sp.
GGTCCGGGCGCTGCTCGGCGTTGCGGGCAACCGCGTCGGACAACGTCACGTCCGACCACCAGCCCGCGGCGCGGTAGCGGGCCGACTCCTCGTCAGTGAATGCCGGCGAGCCCACAGTATCCAGGCCGCCGGTGCTCATCACCCGATGATATGGCGCTCGTTGGCCCTTGCCATTGGCATTCGTCGACTTCAGCCGGGGATCGGCCGATGTCAGGCATCCTGACGCTTATGAACGGATTGCTGAACGACCGGATCGCAGTGGTGACCGGCGGTGGTGGCGGCATCGGCGCGGCGACCGCGCGGTTGTTCGCCGACCATGGCGCCCAGGTAGTCATCGCCGATATCGACGCCGACCTCGCTCAGCGGACCGCGGAGCAGATCACGGCTTCGGGCGCGTCGGCGTTCGCGGCGGTGACCGACGTCCGCGACGCCGGTCAGGTCGCCGACATGGCGCGATCGGTGTTGAAGCGTCATGGTCGGGTGGATGTGCTGGTGAACAACGTCGGTCATTGGCTGCGTCACCCCGGCAACTTCGTCGACACAGATCCGCAGCTATGGGACGACCTCTACCGGGTCAACCTGCATCACGTTTTCCTGGTCACGCATGCTTTTCTGCCCGCGATGATTGCCCGACGTAGCGGCGCGGTCGTCAACGTCTCGTCGGTCGAAGGCCTGCGCGGCTATCCGGAAGATCCGGTTTACGCCGCCTTCAAGGCCGCGGTCAACCACTTCACGCGCAGCCTGGCCGTCCAGGTCGGCCGCGACGGCGTCCGCGTCAATGCGATCGGGCCCGACGTCACCGAATCGCTGCAGGTGCCCTATTCGCAGTGGCTTTCGGCAGAAGAGCAGGCGCAGTGGCCGCAGTGGGTGCCGGTCGGGAGGATGGGCCTGCCCGAGGATCAGGCCCGGGTGATCCTGTTCTTGGCGTCGGACCTGTCGGCGTTCGTCACCGGTCACACGATCCCGACCGACGGTGGCACCGGCGCCGCCGGCGGATGGTTCCGCTCCTCACGCCGACCCGACCGGGAATGGACGAATCGACCCGTTGCGCCCTAGCGACTCAGCTCGGCTGGCGAAGCGGCAGACCGGCCGCACGGTAGATCCCGTCGATGACGGTCATGTTCTCGATCGCGTCCTCGGGAGTGGTCTTCACCGGTTCGCCTCGTAGCACCGCCCCGGCGAACGCATCGAGCTGATATGCGTAGGACGGGCGACGCGGAAAGCGTTCGACACGTTTGCCCTCGGGCGAGCGAATAGACAGCCGGTTGACCATTTGTGGCATCACCGGATTGAGCAGCTTCAACTCGCCCCGGTCGCCGACCACTCGAGCGCTGATCTCCAGCAGGTGCGCCGACCACATCGAGCAGCGGACCCGCCCGGTATGGCCCGCGGCGAACCGCAGCTCGGCTGTCATCGCCCGGTCGATCTGGGGATTGCGGAGTTTGGCCTGGGCCGAGACCACCTCTGGCGTTGACCCGCCGAGGGTGCGGACGATGTGGACCGCGTAACAGCCGGCGTCCATCAACGCGCCACCGGCGAGCGGGTAGTTGTAACGGATGTCGGAGAACCTCGGCAGCGGGAAGCACAAGGCCGCCTCGACCCGCTGCAGCTTTCCTATTACGCCCGAGGCGATGATCTGCTCGGTACGTAACGTCATCGGGTGGTACCGGTAGTGAAAGGCTTCCATCACGACGCGGTCCGACTTCGCCGCCAGGTCGGCGATCTCGCGGGCTTCGTCCGCGTTTGCGGTAAACGGTTTCTCGCACAGCACGTGCTTACCGGCGTCCAGCGCGGCCCGAGTCCATTTGCCGTGCAAGCCGTTCGGCAGTGGGTTGTACACCGCGTCGATATCGGGGTCGGCGAGCAGCGCCTCGTAACTTTCGTGGACGCGTGGAATGCCGTGTTTGGCAGCAAATGCCCGAGCGCGTGAGCCGTCACGTGCCGCCACCGCAGTTACGACAACGTCGGCGTTGTCCTTCGCCGGGTTGATGAGCGCCGATGGCGCGATGCGCGCCGCGCCTAGCACGCCGATTCGTAATGATTTTTCATGTTCAGGCACGGACAGAAGCTAACACTCGCATGCAGCGTCGGCACCGAAAAATAGTAATCCTCAGTTTGTTTCGTCGATATGTGCGCGCAATCACGCCGCAACCAGCTGAATTTTTCTCAGCCAGTCCACCTGATTTATTAATGTCGCACGCAGAAAGTGCGCATACCGTCGCCCTATGTCTGCGGTCGGGGAACTGGTACGGTTCCCGCCGGCTCGCCGGGGGGCGTCGCCGCCATTGCGCTGTCCACGCGGCCATCTGATGCGGGTCGAAAGAATAGTGGCCAATAGCGCCGCCTGCTCGTGCGGACGACACCAAACATGGCGATGTCATTGCGGTGCAATGACATACGAGCCCGCGATTGGTACAACGTGCGATCTGCCTCGCCGGGCCGTTGCCGGCGAGACGGGTTCATTCCGGTTGGCTTGATCGTGAGTGCCGAGCAGTGGACGCGGATGGCAATTGACGAATGCGCCAAAAAACTCAAGCCGTAAACGACATGTCAAACTCTCGTAAAGAAGCCTCGACATCTCTCGCCGATTGGCAACTGGACTGCGTACATTTTTCATATCGGATTGTCGGGCCCAACAGCCCGTCCCGCCCAAGGAGAAGATCATGATGCCCGTTGAGTCGCGACTCCAAGATGAAATGCGCAGCTGCGCCGTCGAGTTGCGCCAACTTGCGTACACGCTCCAGAACGGGGTCGGCGAACACGACCTGCTTCGATTGTCCGAACGGATGCGCGCCGCAGCTGACCAAGGAATCCGCAGCGGGGCCTAGTTGCCTTAAGCGCCAGGCGGTTTCGGAGAGTCACCCGGACCGGGCGTCTTCGAAGACTGGCCGTCGTCGGGCGTCAACTGGCTCGGGCAGTACGAGTTGGCTGCGAGCACCATGAACTGTCTTGCGCCGCTCCCGGAGAACGAATTGAGGTCTACCAGCTTTTTTTCGATGTCGGCTTCGGAAGTTCCTTTGCCGGCCATGTCACAGACGTTTTTGGCCACCGCGACCGCTTGACTCCCGTCCTTATAGGTGAGCCCTGCGTTGGTCACTTGTTTGAGGAAATCCCCGTCTTTGTTGGTGTTGTCGGACGGAGTGTCAGGGTCGGCGTATACGGGCGCCGCCATACCGATCATGGAGGCGACGCTGAGCAGCATCAGCAGACGTTTCATAGTTCCCGAGTCTTCCAAAACTGCGACGGTTGCGCAGCCCGCCTCCGAACATCTCAGCCAGCGAATAACACAAATTCAGACAGCGTTAACGGCGATGTCGCTCCCCCGATATCGGAGCCGCGCTACTCGGATTCGTCTTCGCGTTCGGCGTCGGCCACCGTCAACGGCAACGCCAACTCCTCGAGCGGACGTTGTTCGGCGGCGACACCGAGCCACAGTTCCACCAGGCCCGCAACGGCCATCACCGCCGCACCGATGAGGAACGACCACATCACCTGGCTGCGCTCGCCGGACTCGATCAGCTGGCCGAATAGCAGCGGGCCACTGATGCCGCCGATCGCGGTGCCGACGGCGTAGAAGAACGCGATCGCCAATGCCCTGGTCTCCATCGGGAAGATCTCGCTGACGGTCAGGTAGGCAGCGCTCGCGCCCGCCGAAGCCAGAAAGAACGTTGCGGCGAGTACGCCGATGAAGGTCCACACACCGCCGATCTGGTTGACAAACAGGACCGCGAGAGCAACGGCCACTACAGCCGAGCCGATATACGACAACGCGATCATCGGTTTGCGCCCCACCGTGTCGAACAGCCGTCCGAGCACCAGCGGCCCGAAAAAGTTGCTCAATGCCCACAGAATGTAGAACTGCGGCACCTTGCCGGCGTCGATTCCGTAGAAGCCGCTCAGCAATGTGCCCAGATTGAACGTCACGCCGTTGTAGAGAAACGCCTGTCCGATGAACAGCGCCAGCCCGAGGACCGCGCGCCGCGGATAGAGCATGAACGCCACCCGGGCGATTTCGACAAACGAAATAGTCTCGCGCTGACGGATTTTCAGCGGTTTTCCCTGCGGCTGCGGCAGCGGCTGGCCGGTTTCCCGTTCAACGTCGGCTTCGATCTCGCCGACGATCCGCTCGGCTTCCTGGTTGTGTCCGTGAATGAACAGCCAGCGCGGGCTTTCCGGAATGTTGCGCCGGACCAGCAGCACGAAGATGCCGAAGAGGGCGCCGACGCCGAACGCAAGCCGCCATCCGATGTTGGCGGGAAAGTTTGCCGTGTCCAGCAGGACAAGCGCGCCGCCGGCTCCGGCGGCTGATCCCAGCCAGTATGTCCCGTTGATCACCAGATCCACGCGACCGCGCACGCGCGCGGGGATCAGTTCGTCGATCGCTGAATTGATGGCCGCGTATTCCCCGCCGATGCCTGAGCCGGTGAAGAACCGGGTGAGGAAGAAGAACCACGGCGCAAAAGCGAACGCCGTGGCAACGGTTGCAGTCAGGTACACCGCGAGGGTCAGGATGAACAGATTGCGCCGGCCGAAGCGGTCGGTCAGGTGACCGAAGAACAACGCACCCAGGCATGCACCGGCGATATAGATCGCCGCCGCCACCCCGATGTCCGCTGGGGTGAGCGCAATGCCGCTGCCGTGCTCGGTGAGACGCGACGACACGTTGCCGACCATCGTGACCTCGAGCCCGTCCAGGACCCACACCCCGCCGAGGCCCACGACAACGCGCCAGTGGAATCGGGACCACGGCAACCGATCCAGACGTGCCGGAACCTGCGTTGTGATGGTGCCGGTCTGGGCGCCTGCGCTCATGCTTCTCCGTTCTGGTCAGACCCGAGGTGTACCCACTGCCATCCGGAGCGAGTCAGATGATCGAGCCGGCCGGATCATCGCTGCCGGCACCGGGCAGATCGCGTTGCATCCACGCGACGTCATGCCAGTCGTCGAGCTTCCATTCGACGCGGCGGTACAGACCGGCCTCCCGGAACCCCAACGACCGGTGAAAGGCGTTGCTGGATTCGTTTGGTTGAGTGATGCCGGCGAGGACTCGCCGATAGCCGCGCTCGCCGAGCCGATCGAGAAGCTGCGTGTACAGCTCTCGTCCGCCGCCGCGACGGTGATGGCCACCGTCGATATAGATGCCGGTCTGGACCGTCCATCGATAGGCGGGATGAAGATTGAGCGCATGTCCGTAGGCGAATCCGACGATCTCGTCGTCGTATTCGAGGACCAGCCACGCGTGTGTATCGCAGGCCGCGGTAATTCGTGCAGCCATCTCGCTGACGGCCGGGACGTCGAGTTCCCAACTCACCGTGCTGTTCTCGACGTAAGGACGGTAGATCGCCAGGCACCCGGCGGCGTCCTGCGGGCGCGCCTGACGCACGCGGGTAGTGATGGGCGGCATGCCGTCAGTCTTGCAGTCCCGGCTGGGCAGGTGCGCTCCTGTTGACGAACGGCCAGTTCGGGCCACGCGGTGTTAGGTTCTGGATGTGTCTACGGCATTTTGGGGTCTGCTCGCGTTGATCGCCTTAGGGGTGACGCTGTTACTGCTGTTGATCGGAACTATCTACGCGCGGCGGTTGGAGGCGGAACCCAAGCTGCCGTTCAGCGAGGAAATCGGGGCCGCGCCGCGGGTCATCAAGAAGCTGCGCAAACGCGAAACCATGACGCGAGAAGAGTTCGAGTACGCGCAGCGCATTGTCGCCATCCGTGGCAATCCCATGGCTTTCTGCATCCCCTTAACCCTGTTCGCGATGTCGACCTACTACATCTTCGCGTGTCTGGAATACCTCCAGGGCGCCACCCCGTCCGAGCGGCATTTCATCGGCGTGATCCCGATGATCACCTCGACAAACCTCGTCATTCAGCTGCTGCGCGCAAAGCGACTCAAGGGTCGTCTGCGCACCGCACAGGTGGTGGGCTGAGGCTCAGTCGCAGGTGCTGCCGAGTGCCCCGGGTGGTGATAACGTTCCGCAAGTTGTAGTCGTCTCCGTTCTGTACTGGTAACGTCATAGCGGCCATATATCAAGCTTGTTGATATGTGGCCAGACGATGCCGGATCGAAGGACGAGATACGGGGAAAGGCGTTCCGAAGGGGTGATTGGGTGAGCCCTCGTCCAACCGCGCGGACTGTCCTGGCGCGAATCTGGATGCCGCTGGTTGCCGTCATCGCAGTAAGCGTCGGTCTGGTCTGTATGTACAAAGTGCACCAGTTTTCCGAACCGGAGCCAGTCATCACGGTCAACGGTCCGCAGGCGCCGGAGGAGTTCAACATCAAACGGCTCACGTATCAGGTGTTCGGCCCCGCCGGAAAGACCGCGAAGATCGTTTATGTCGACATCGACGGGCACCCGCATCCAGTCGATGTGACATTCACGAACGAGCCCTGGACTCACGACGAAACCACCACACTGACAGTGGCGTCCGGCGCCCTTTCAGTGCACGTCCACGGCGGTCCGCTGCGCTGCCGGATGCTGGTGAATGGCATGCTGCCACCCCCGGAGTCCGGCGTCCCCGAGGCTTCGGATAATCATCCGGACGCTGACGTCGAATGCAGGGTGAAATCCGCGTGAGCGAACACCGGCTTGATGAACCCCGGGTCAAACGCCCGTTTCTTCCCAGGATGGTGCGTAGATTCGCGATACCGCTCATCTTTTTCTGGGGTTTTTCCGCGGTCACGATGACTGCGTTCACGCCCAAGGTGGAGGACGTCGCAGAAGAACTCGCCGGCCCGATGGTCCCGCACTATGCGCCGTCGCAGCGGGCGTTGCTGCACATCGGCGAAAAGTTCCACGAGTCCAATTCGACGAACTTGACCATGGTGGTGTTCGAGGCGCAAAACCGACGATTGGGCGACCAGGATCACGCGTACTACGACGATTTGATGAAGCGCTTCCAGCGCGACACCAAGCACGTGCAGTACGTGATGGATCTCTGGGGCCAGCCGTTCACGGCGGCTGGAGCGCAAAGTGTGGACGGCAAGTGCACCTACACGCTGCTGCGTCTGGCCGGCGACATCGGCCAGATGGAGGCCAATGACTCGGTGAACGCGGTCCGCGACATGATCGCCAAGGACCCACCACCGCCGGGACTAAAGGCTTTTGTGAGCGGTGCGGCGCCACTGGCCTCGGACACACTGAGCATCGCCAACTCGAGCTTGAACAACGTCACGATCATCACGATCCTCCTCATCCTGGTGATGTTGATGTTCGTCTATCGCTCACCACCCACGCTGCTGCCCGTTTTGCTCGGCGTCCTCATCGAAATGCTGTTCGCCAAGGGGCTCATCTCATTCCTCGGGCATCACGGATGGCTCGAGTTGTCCTCGTTTGCGGTGAACATCGTCATCGCACTGACCTTGGGAGCCGGAACGGATTACGGCATCTTCCTGATGGGGCGCTATCACGAGGCTCGGCAAGCGGGAGAGAGCCGAGAAGACAGCTTCTACATTGCCTACAAGGGCGTAACGCCGATCATCATCGGGTCCGGGCTGACGATCGCCGGCGCGTGTTACTGCCTGACGTTTGCGCGCCTGAACTACTTCCACACCATGGGTCCGGCTGTCGCGATCACCATGCTATTCACCATCGCCGCAGCGCTGACGCTGGGTCCGGCGATTTTGACGGTGGGGAGCCTGTTCGGGATGTTCGATCCGCGACAGGCCGCCAAGGCGCATGTGTATCGACGGATCGGAGCGAGCGTGGTGCGCTGGCCGGTGCCGATCCTGGTCGCCAGTTCGGCCATCGTCATGTTGGGTGCGATCTTCGTGCCGAGCTATCGGCAGAACTACGACGATCGGCAGTACCAGCCGCACAATTCGAAGTCGAATCTGGGTTTCCAAGCCGCCGACCGACATTTCCCCAAGAGCAAATTGTTCTCCGAAATGCTGATGGTGGAAACCGACCACGATATGCGCAACTCAGCCGATTTCATCTCGCTGGACCGGGTCGCTCGAGCTCTGATCCGCCTGCATGGTGTGGCGATGGTCCAAGGCATGACCAGGCCCTTGGGTCGACCGCTCGAACACGCCAGCATTCCCTACTTGTTCACTACTCAGGGCAGCGGCAACGGTCAACAGCTGCCGTTCAACCGGGAGCAGAACACCAACACCGACGAGCAGGCGAAGATCCAGGAAGACTCCGTCGCGGTGTTACGGAAAGAGATCACCTTTTTCCAAACGGTCTCCGATGAACTGCACAAGACGGTCCTCACGATCGAGGACTTGGAGCACGTCAGCAACGAGATCAACGACAACGTCTCGAATCTCGACGATTTCTTCCGTCCCTTGAAAAGCTATTTCTTCTGGGAGAAGCACTGCTTCGACATTCCCATTTGCTGGACGTTCAGGTCGGTGTTCGCGACCATTGACCAGATCGACCATCTGGCCGAAGACATCAAATACGCCCGGATTTCTCTCGCGGTGGTGGACGAAACCTTTCCGAAGATCATTGCCGAGCTGAAGGCCACGGCCGACGACACCGATGCGCTGAAGGCGAAGCTGGTCAACTCGTACGGTTCTGCCGACCTTCAATCCCTGGCGACCGAGCAGACATTCGATGACTCGATCAACGTCGGCAACGACTGGGACAAGTCCCGCAGCGACGACTTCTTCTACATCCCGCACGAGGGTTTCGACAACGAAGACGTCAAGACCGGCGAAAAGTTGATGATGTCGCCGGACGGCAAGGCGGCCCGCTTCATCGTCACTCATGAGGGCGACGCCATGGGCCCCGAAGGTGTCGAGCACGTCGCACAATTCCCCGACGCAATCAAGACGATCTTGAAGGAGACGTCCCTGGCCGGTGCGAGGGTGTACATCGGTGGCTCGGGATCCAATGACAAGGACATCAAGGAATACGCGATGTCCGATCTGCTCATCGCGGCCATCGCCGCGTTCGTGCTGATTTTTTTGATCATGATGTTCATCACACGAAGCCTGGTGGCGGCCTTGGTGATTCCCGCCACCGTGGCGTTCTCCTACGCCGGTGCGTTCGGGTTGTCGATCCTGCTCTGGCAGCACCTGATCGGGCTGCCGTTGCACTGGCTGATATTGCCGCTGACGTTCATCATCCTGGTGGCGGTGGGATCGGACTACAACCTACTGCTGATCAACCGGGTCAAAGAAGAACTTCACGGTGGAATACATACCGGTCTGATCCGCGCACTCGGCAGCACGGGCGGCGTGGTGACATCGGCGGGTCTGGTGTTCGCGTTCACCATGCTGGCCATGCTCACAAGTGGTCTCCGAACCATCGGTCAGATGGGTTCAACCGTCTGCATAGGCCTGCTACTCGACACGCTGATCGTGCGTTCGTTCGTCGTGCCGTCCATCCTGGCCATCCTGGGACCGTGGTTCTGGTGGCCAACGGTGGTACGGCGACGGCCGCAAGCGCAGCTAACTCACCAGTAGACGTCATCTGCTCGTAAGAAACGCTGGGCAGAATTGATCACTATGCAGACGCCATCAAGCCGGGTGCTCCAAATGCGGGCAGTCGACCTCACTAACCGCTTGCCGGGCTACCAACTCCGCGAGTACGGCGAAGGTGATGACTCGTGGAAGCGAGTCAAATCGAGGGTTGTCTGCGAACTGGCACCGCACGAAGGCAGCGTCCTGCCGGAGCTGTGCACGGTGACGTTCACCGACGGAACCGAGCGCTACTTCAACCCCAATGATCAGGTGGAAATCCGGCCGTAACCGGTCAGGCCGGCACTTCGATTGCGTAGAGCTGGTGGGTGCCCTGCAGGCCTTTGAGTTCGGCCGCGCGGGGTTCGGATAAATCGATGTTGGGCAGACCGTCGACCGCTTCGCGCACCGCCTCGCTAACGAGGATTTCGCCGCCGGCGGCTTGATCGGCGATGCGGGCGGCCATCGCGACGTTGCGCCCGAAAAGGTCGTCCCCGCGTCTGACCGACGGTCCGATGTGGATGCCGATCCGGACTCTGATGCCCGCCCATTGCTCAGCGTTCTTGAGCAGCGCGCGCTGGATGCCAATCCCGCACAACACCGCCTGTTCGGTGTCGGCGAACGCGATCATGAATCCATCGCCCTGGGCCTTGACCACGTGCCCGCCGTGATCGGCGACAAGCTTTTCGATGAGCCGGTTGTGGCGCTCGAGGACCTTCACCCATTCGCGGTCCCCCAACTGTTCGTTGTGCGCTGTGGAGTCCTCGATGTCGGAGAAGGCGATCACCACATCACCATCTGCGGTCAGTCGTGCGAGGTCGGGACGTTCGACCTGCGCCCAGCCGGCAAGATCTTCGATCGAGTTACGGACTGTGGCGCCAATACCTTTGGTGATCAGGGAGTCCGCTGTCCGCCACGCGGTCCTGATTGCGAACGGCGCAAGCCCGGGGCGCCGTCGCCGGCCGGCAATCCTGGGTTGGCGAGCGCGCTCAAGTTCCGAACGAGTGTCCTTCAGCTGATGTCGCGACACGGTGAGCAGCACCCCAAGCGCAATGAGTCCGCCGAGTTCAAAGACCGCGATGCCGCTCGCCACCAAGGCCGCGCTCATCCGTAGCCCGCTGACGCGAACGGTGTTGTCACTGCTTGATTATGACCGTCGACGCCAGGCCACTAGCGAG
>NZ_DATNJW010000660.1:0-3376 GCF_035603715.1 Mycobacterium sp.
TCGGCGTCGACCTCGTCGACGACCAGGCCGGCGTTGCACTCGGAGAACGACACCGCGAGCGTCGTCTCCGCCATGCCGTACGCGGGCAGGATCGCCGACGGCTTCAGCCCGAAGGCCTTGCCCGCATCCAGCAGGTCCTCGACATCGGCGGGGTCGACGGGCTCGGCGCCGGATAGCGCAAACCGCAGCGTCGACAGGTCGTACTGACCCGGTTCGGCCTGGTTGCGCAGCCGCTTGGCGAACAGCGCGTAGGCGAAGTTGGGCGCCGCGGTCATGGTGCCCTTGTACTTGTCGATGAGCTTGGCCCACAGCAGCGTGTCGCGCAGGAAGTCCATCGGCGTGACCTTGACCAGCTCGGCGCCGAAGTACATCGGGATGGTGAGGAACCCGACCATGCCCATGTCGTGGAAGCAGGGCAGCCAACTGACCATGACGTCCTTGTCGACGTCGTACTCGGCGCCGATGAACATGGCCTCGGCGTTCGAGTAGATGTTGCGGTGCGTGATCTGGACGGCCTTCGGAGATCCGGTAGATCCAGACGTCAGCTGCATCAGCGCCAGGTCGTCTTCGTCCGTCTCGACCGGATCGATCGGCTCGCTCTCGAGCAGGTCGCCGATCGTGAGCACCTTGATGCCCTTCTCCTCGAGCACTGGAATGGCGACGAGGAACGGCTCGGCGACGATGACGGCGTTCGCCTCGATCATCGCGATGACGTTCATGGTGTCCTCGGCCCAGACGGCGAGGTCGGTGCGCGGTGTGGGCTGGTGCAACATGGTCAGGCTGGCGCCACGCATCCACAGGGCCTGCGCGGTCGGCGCGATCTCCACCGGGAATCCGGCCAGCACGCCGACGGCGTCGCCATGTCCGACGCCCGCGGCGGCCAGTCCGCCGGCGACGCGGCGGGCACGCTCGTGCACCTCGAGCCAGGTGTGCCGGACCGGCTCGTGCGGCTCCCCGGTAACCATGCCCCGCGTGCTCTGGTGAGCGTTGCGGAACATGTTCTCGGTAAACCTGCTCACGATTGCCTCCTCGGTTCCGGCACCATCGCCCAGCATCTAATGTTGCTACTGCTCAAGCACACATTGGGATAGCCGCGCGCCCACAATTGAGCAGCGATTTCATCTCGAATCGGTGGCGACGCCATATCCGCACGCAACGTTGCCACGTGGGAAGAGACCCGCCCGCCGGTAGGCACGGCGGACGTAAGAACCAGGCTCGTTGCTTGACCTGTAATCATCACCGTCGGATATCTTAAACTCCTCTTAAAGAACTGCCAAACTGTGCGGCGAAATCACACGTCGGCGACGGGCGAGGGCACCACCCGGGCGCCATGCACCGGGCCGCTCGCCACCCGCACCGTGCGGCAGACGCCGGCCCCCGACAGCTCGGTGCCGACGTCCACCGCCGAGGGCGCTGACCGGCACAGAAACGCGCACGTCGGTCCCGATCCGGACACCATGCCGGCCAGTGCGCCCGCCTCGACGCCGGCACGCAGCACCCGACGCAACGCCGAATTCAGGCTCAGCGCGGAGGCCTGCAGTTCGTTGCCTAACAGCGGGGCCAGCTGCTCCGGGTCGCCGGCGGCTAGCGCGGCCAGGACCGGGCCGGGTTCATCGAGGCGCGGCGGCGTGCCGACTTCTCGCAACCGGTCCAGCTCGCGGAACACCTTCGGGGTGGACAACCCGGCCTCGGCGAACGCCAGCACCCAGTGAAAAGTGTTGCGGGCCAGGACCGTAGCCAGCTCTTCGCCGCGACCAGTGCCCAGTGCGGTACCGCCATGCAACGCGAACGGCACGTCGCTGCCGAGCTGCGCGGCCAGCGCGTGCAGGTCGCGGCGTGGCACGCCGAGTTCCCACAATGAGTTCAGTGCGACGAGAACAGCCGCGGCGTCGGCGCTACCGCCGCCCATTCCGCCGGCCACCGGGATGGACTTGTCGATCAGGATCGACACGTCGGGCGCGCGGCCGACGTGGTCGGCCATCAGTTCGGCGGCCTGCCAGGCCAGGTTGCGTTCGTCCAGGGGCAGTTGGTCGGCGCCCTCGCCGGTGATCTCGAGCGAGAGCACGTCGGCGTTGCGGACGGTGATCTCGTCAACGAGCGAAACCGCGTGAAATACCGTCGTCAGCTCGTGATAACCGCTTTCCAGCAGGTCTCCAACGGCCAGATACAGATTGATCTTCCCGGGCGTGCGGACCGTCACCGACCCCGTGGGAACCCATTGAGCTGCGGTGCTTCCGTCGATCGGCACCGAACGAGACTATCCCGGCGGGCGTCCGGCCCGTAGCCGGTCAGCTCGCGGAGGCGTGCCGCTGGGCAACGCCGCGACCGCGTGGACCGGCGTCGCCGAGGTCACCCGAGCGCTGATAAAGCCGCACGAATTCGTCGACGGTCAGTGTCTCGCCCCGGCGGGCCGGATCGATGCTCGCGGCGAGCAACCGGCTGGCCGATTCGTTGCCCGAACCCGCCCATTCGATGAATGCATTACGAGATGTTTTGCGGCGCTGAGCAAATGCGGTGTCAACGAGCTTGAACACGTTCTGCCGGAACGTCGCATCGGTCGGCCAGGGTGGGCTGGTGTGCCGGTCGATGCGCACCAGCCCGGAGTACACCCGCGGGATCGGCCAGAAGACGGTCGGCGACACCATGCCGTGACGGCGGACCTGTCCGTGGAAACGCACTTTGACGCTCGGCACCCCGTACTCCTTGCCGCCCGGTTCGGCGGCGAGTCGTTCGGCGACCTCGGCCTGCACCATCACCATCACCGTTCGCAGCGAAGGGAATTCGGCAAGCAGGTGCAGCAGTGCGGGAACCGCGACGTTGTAGGGCAGATTCGCCACCACCGCGGTCGGCTCGGAAGCCAGATCGCCGGGGCCGATGGACAGCACATCGCGGTTGATCACGGTCAGCCGCTGAATCTCGCTGTGCGAATGCTCGGACACCGTCTGCGGCAACCGGTCGGCCAGCACCGGGTCGATCTCGACGGCGCTCACCGTGCAGCCGCGGTCCAGCAGGGCGAGGGTCAGCGACCCGAGGCCGGGCCCGACTTCCAGGACGTGGTCGTTGCGGTTGACTCCGGATGCCGAGACTATCCGGCGCACCGTGTTGGCGTCATGAACGAAGTTCTGCCCCAACGATTTACGCGGCCGGAATTCGAGTTCCTTGGCCAAGCGTCGGATTTCGGTCCGCCCGAGTAACCGGATGGTCAGCGTGCACCCGCTCTGCCGCTGCACACCGGCCAGGCGCCCCAGCCCTGACGGGCCTGCGTCACCTGGGCGACGGCGATCTGCTCTTCCCGCGAGGCCAGGTCGGCGCGCGGCGCGAACCGCAGGCCACCGTTGCGCTCCCAGGTGTTCTGGTCGAACTGCACACCGCCGTA
>NZ_DATNJW010000661.1:0-3098 GCF_035603715.1 Mycobacterium sp.
GTTCGCGATAGATCTGCCGCTGCTCGAGCTACTCCGAGGCGTAAGTGTCAATTCGGTGGCCGCCAGAATCCTCACCGACCTTCACCTGACGAACGCCGGCCCCGCGGCGGTCACCGAAGAAGTGCCAGAGACCGACACCACCGACGACGACGTCGACCGAATGGTTGAACAACTGTCCGAGGCCGAGCTACGGGAAGTGTTGGCTGAACTCGAGAAACAAGGCGGAGCACACTCGTGAATTCCGCGGTGCAGGTTCGGAGTTTGTCGAAATCCTACGGACAACTGCAGGCCGTGCGGGAGGTGAATCTCGACGTCGGATACGGCGAAGTCTTTGCGATCCTCGGGCCCAACGGTGCCGGCAAGTCAACGACCATCGAGATCCTCGAGGGTCACCGAAAGCGTGATTCGGGCCATGTGAGTGTGTTAGGCGAAGACCCTGGAGTCGCCGGCAGGGAGTGGCGCGCCAAGATCGGCGTGGTACTTCAAGAAGTCAGCGACGCCGGAATGCTGACAGTCGCCGAAACCATGCGGATGTTCGCCAAATGCTATGGCGCGGCGCGCGTCCCCGAGGAGGTACTCGAACTCGTCGGGCTCGGATCGGTGTCCGAATCGAAAGTGCGGACGCTCTCAGGGGGTCAGCGTCGTCGGCTCGACGTCGCGCTCGGCATCATCAACCTGCCGACACTGCTATTTCTCGACGAACCGACGACCGGCTTTGATCCCGAAGCGAGACTACGCTTTTGGGACCTCATTCGGCTGCTGGCCGGTAGCGGCACAACGATCCTGCTGACCACCCACTACCTCGAGGAAGCGGCAGCGCTGGCAGACCGCGTCGCGGTCATCGCCGACGGGCGGGTGGTCGCAGTCGACTCGCCGCAGAATCTGATCCGGTATGTCAACTCGGCCGCGACCGTCCGATGGATGGCAGACGGCGAAATCCACACGGTGGAAACCGATCGCCCGACTGAACTGATCAGGCAACGATCGATGGCCGGCACGGAGTTGACTGACCTGACGGTCTCTCGCCCCACCCTCGAGGACGCCTACCTCCAATTGATCGGTATGAAATGACGGGAACCGACCGCATGGCCAGCGCCGCGCCGCGCGAACGCCGGCTGACTGAATCACCGCCACCACTTCCGTCCCCGCTACGAATCGGCTTGTCGCGAGTCGTACCCGAGCTCAAGATGTTTTACCGCCGACCGGAGCAAATGGTGCTGACATTTTCGCTACCGGCGGTCATCTGCATCCTGCTGGGTTCGATCTTCTCCACCAAACTGCCCCACACCGAAACCAGTACCGGCGCCGTCATCGCAGCCAGCATGCTTGCGTACGGGATTCTCTCGACGTCGTTCATCAACTTGGGCATCAGCATTGCCGCCGACCGCGACACCGGCGCATTACGACGTCTGCGTGGGACACCAACCACCGCGCTGTCGTATTTCATCGGCAAGATTTGCCTCGTCGCAATCGTCAGCCTTGCCGAGGCCGTCATCCTTCTGGCGGTGGGTTTACTATTCTTCGATTTACATTTGCCTGCAACGGTTTTCGGCTGGATCACGCTGACTTGGGTCTTCCTTCTGGGGATCGTCAGCTGTTCGCTGCTCGGCATCTTCATCAGTAATCTGGCCAGCAACGCGGTCGCGGCCGCGGTCGTCACCAACGGCCCGGCGGTCGGCTTACAGTTCGTGTCGGGGACCTACGTGCCGCTCATCGTGCTGCCGACGTGGATGTTGGTCGTCGGCTCCATCTTTCCGGTCAAATGGATGGCGCAAGGGTTCCGGTCAGTGCTTCTGCCGTCCACAATGGCCGCCTTCGAGCCGGCCGGCAATTGGGAGCACTGGCACATATTTTTGGTGCTGACCGCCTGGACTATCGGCGGATTGGCGGCCTGCCTCACAGTTTTCCGCTGGTCGGACAAGGGCTAATCAGGGGCGGGGCTCTCGACATCCTTCTTACTTGTCGGCGCGATGGCCTTCGCCGTCGTCAGCCAAGTAGGTGACGGTGTACCACTGACGATTGCTGTCTTCGTCCCCCGTAGCAGTTGCCTGCTCCAGACGGACATCGGTGAGATGCGGATTCTGCAGGCGGATAAAGTCTTCGAGCTCCGCGTCTCGTGCGGCGCCGGTGAGAGTTATCTCCGCGGGCGCTTTTCCCTCGTACCTCGACCAACTCACGCCTGACATCCTGCCTTGCAGCTGTGGTCAGCCGCATCGGACTGCGCTTACTTCGACGGGGATGGTGCAGGTTCGGGTGCCGGCGCCATCGCCGGCGGTGGCGCAGCGGGTGCAACGGGGGCGGGCGCCATGACCGGTGCCGGAGCGACGGGAGCCTGAATTGCCGGTGCCGGGACATCGGGTGCGTGCGGAGACGCAATGGCTTGCGGCGGTCCAACGGGTGCGACAGGCGGGGCCGCCACCGCCGGTGGGGGCGCCGCTTCCTGCGAGTGCGCGTTGGGAGTACCGGGTTCCGGATGATCCGCGCCGGGTGGTGGTGGCTCGCCCGGTCCCGGGTGGTCGGACGCAGGCGGCGGTTGCCCTGGGTCAGGGTGGTCGGTCCCGGGTGGCGACCCGGGCTCGTGGTGGTGCGGCGGCGGGGGAGGTTCGTGTCCTTTGTCTCTCGGCGGAGGCTCAATCGACGGGGGCGTGGGCGGTGGTGTGTACGGCACAAACCCCGGGCAGCCGGGGGTGATTGGCGAGCAGTTAGAGATGCTGTTCGGGTCGAAGGGACCACCAACGCACGAAGCGGTATAGCGCCAGGCCGCCGATGCGCACTTCGCGTCAGCTGGGCCTGCCGGTGGACACGTCGGATCGGCTGGGTTGTCCGTGCATTTGTCGGCCACGGCTGGACCGCGACTGGCCGACACGGACGCCAAGGTCAGCGCCCCGTCGTGCACGCTGTTGGCTCCGATTGCAAAGCCGATCAGCACAGCTCTCGCGCCAGCGGCACGAGCGACGATGGCGATCGCCCCGACCGGTTCCCTCGGCCACCTCTTGATTGCATTTGTGCTTACGTCGCTTGACGAATGCGCTCGCGGGATCACTCCCTACACCTTTGTTAGGAAGCCTATGAATAGCCCAGGGTGGAGCTTTGGCTCG
>NZ_DATNJW010000662.1:0-3640 GCF_035603715.1 Mycobacterium sp.
CGGTCCCGCTCCGCTGGATCAGCCGCGGATCTACTACGGACCGGTCATCGCCAGCTCGCCGGCCGACTACGCGATCGTCGGAAAGAACGGTGTAGACCGGGAATACGACTACGAGAACAACACCGAGACCAAGAACTACACCTACACCGGAAGCGGCGGAGTGCCGCTCGGCGGCTGGGTGTCGCGCAGCGTTTTCGCTGCGAAGTTCGCGGAGCGAAACTTCTTGTTCTCCAACGTGATCGGATCCAACAGCAAGATCCTGTTCAACCGCGACCCGGCCCAGCGGGTGGAGGCGGCGGCACCGTGGCTGACCACCGACAGCAGCGTGTACCCGGCGATCGTCAACAAGCGGTTGGTGTGGATCATCGACGGCTACACCACGCTGGACAACTACCCGTACTCCGAGCTCACGTCGCTGTCCTCGGCCACCGCCGACTCCACCGAAGTCGCGTTCAACCGGTTGGCGCCCGACAAGCAGGTGTCCTACATCCGTAACTCGGTGAAGGCCACCGTCGATGCGTACGACGGAACGGTGACGCTGTACCAGCAGGACGAGCACGACCCGGTGCTCAAAGCGTGGATGAAGGTGTTCCCCGGAACGGTCAAACCCAAGAGCGACATCACCGCCGAGTTGGCCGCCCATCTGCGGTATCCCGAAGATCTGTTCAAGGTGCAGCGGATGCTGCTGGCCAAGTACCACGTCAACGACCCGGTGACGTTTTTCTCCACCTCAGATTTCTGGGACGTGCCGCTGGACCCGAATCCGACCGCGAGCAGTTACCAGCCGCCGTACTACATCGTCGCGAAAAACATTGCCAAAGAAGATAACTCGGCCTCGTTCCAACTCACGAGTGCGATGAACAGGTTCAAGCGCGATTACCTGGCCGCCTACATCAGCGCCAGCTCCGATCCGTCGAACTACGGCAAGATCACCGTGCTGACCATTCCCGGTCAGGTCAACGGGCCGAAGCTGGCCAATAACGCGATCACCACCGATACCGCTGTGTCGCAGGACCTTGGCGTGATCGGGCGTGACAATCAGAACCGGATCAAGTGGGGCAATCTGCTCACGCTGCCGGTGGCGCAGGGCGGATTGCTCTACGTCGAGCCGGTGTACGCCTCGCCCGGCACCAGCGATGTCGCCTCGTCGTATCCCCGGCTGATTCGGGTGGCGATGATGTACAACGACAAGATCGGTTACGGGCCCACCGTCGGCGACGCGCTGACGGGGTTGTTCGGGCCCGGCGCGGCCGCGACCGCGGCAGGAATCGCGCCCACCGAGTCGGGTGCGCCGGCCAGTGCCCCACCGGGCGGCGAGCCGCCGGCGAACCCGCCGCCCCCGGCCAATGCGGTCGCGCCCGCGCCGGCTGGCGCCGTCAGCCTGTCACCGTCCAAGTCCGCGGCACTCAAGGACGTCGAGACGGCCATGGGTGCGGCCCGCGATGCGCAGAAGTCGGGCGACTTCGCGGCCTACGGCGCGGCACTGCAACGGCTCGATGACGCGATCAACAAGTACAACAACGCCAAGTAATCTCCGGCGAGGAGGCATGGGAGATGGCCGACATCAACCAGATTCCGGTGACGGTTGTGCAGCCCGGGGAAGGAGAGTACGTCGCCCTGCCGGGTTTTGGGGCGGTGTTCAAGCTCTCCAGCAAAGCCAACGGGGGCGAGGTGTCCATCGTCGAGCATCCCTTCGAGGTCGGCATACTCACCGCAGCACACCGGCACACTCGTGAGGACGAACATTCGATCGTGCTGGCCGGCGAAATCGGGTTCCGCTCCGACGACAGTGAAGTCGTCCTCGGTCCCGGCGGCTACATCACCAAACCGCGCGGCCAGATGCACGCTATGTGGAACGCCGGTAGCGAACCCGGCCGCATCATCGAGATCATCACGCCGGGTGGGTTCGAGAACTACTTCCGTGAACTGGGTGAGTTGCTCGTCGAGCACGCGAATGACCCGCTCGGCAAGGTGCTGCACGAGCTGCCCGAGTTCGGCGAGCTGGCCGACAAGTACGGGCTGACCTACGGAACTCCAGACTGGATGGACGACATCAGGCAGCGATATGGGCTGAACGCGCCGTCGCACTGAGGCAGCCAGCCCCGTCGAGCCTGGTCAGGGCGCGATTTGGCGGCCTCGCGAGCGTTCGGTAACCTGGTATTCACCCGTCGCGGGGTGGAGCAGCTCGGTAGCTCGCTGGGCTCATAACCCAGAGGTCGCAGGTTCGAATCCTGTCCCCGCTACTAGTAAAAACGGCCCCCGGAGATCACTCCGGGGGCCGTTTTCATGTCTCTAAATGCAGTCGTGGCCTTGCGATTTCTAATGAGCAGTACCGCGCTACTCACGTCGAATGCGGTGTTCTGCCGCATGCTGTTGGAAGGCCGCGACGTACGGGAGATGTGACAATGACCGATCTGCAGCAACAAGCACTCGATTCTTTTTATGCGCTCGACAATGTGATTACGGTCAAGATCACGATGCCGCACGCGGAGTGGGACGCGGTGCGAAACGAGGAACCAGCCGGCGGCCGGTGCAACTTCGAATGGACCGGTGACAGCCGGTTCACGTGGCACAAGGCGGCTTCGGTCGAGATATCCGGAACCAAGTTTCCCGCCAAGTCCACGTTCACCGACGTGGGCGTCAAGAAGAAATCATTTTGCGGCTCCATCGACAGTGACAAGCCATGCCTGCATGTCGACTTCGGCAAGTTCGGCGACGCCAACGTCCCCGCGATCGAAGCCCTGATCGGGTCGCGCTACGTGACGCTCAACAATTCCATTCAGGACAAGTCTTACATCAAGCAGACGCTGGGCTACCGGTTGCTGGATATGGCCGGGTTGCCCAATTCGCGATGCAACTATGCCCGGGTGTTCGTGAACGGAACACTGATCGGCCAGGGGGTCGGCGGCGTCAACAGCCCCGGCATCTTTGTCAATGCCGAGCCGGTGATGAAGCGCTACATCGAACGCAACTTCAACGGCAACATGAAGGGGAATCTTTACGAGCTCGAGCATCATGACGATTTCCTCGAGGAGAGGCTGAAGTTCATCGGGGTCGAGTCGCTGTCCAAATTCGAGGACAAGGCCGACCTGAAATTCGCGATGAGTCACATCAAGGCGCACGGGTTGGCCGGCGCGGACCAGATGCTCGACATGGACCAATTCCTCAAGATCTACGCGATGGAGTTCTTCCTCAAGCACTGGGACGGCTACGCCGACAACACCAACAACACATACATCTACAACGACGTGACCGCCGTCGCGGCGCCGGGCGTGGGCAACATCAAGTTCAAGCTGATCCCATGGGGAATCGACCAGACACTCCAGCCCAACAGGCCGTTCAAGCTTGGGCGCGATGGGGTCATCGCGCAGCTCGTGCGTAACGACGACACGCGCCGTAAGCAATTGTTCGACCAGATTCGGGTGTATCGGGAAACGTTGTTCAGCCGCGAGAAGCAGCAGATGGTCCTGAAACCCTTGATCGATCAAATGCAGGCACTAGTCACAGGTTTCGGTGTGCCCAATGCTGCGGCGGAGATCGATTCCGTGCGACAGCAACTGCGGCTGGCCGAATCGGTCGGATATATTGCCGCGGGTCTGCCTGGCCCGGCCAACCCGGTCTACATCCTCAAGCACGACAC
>NZ_DATNJW010000663.1:0-12847 GCF_035603715.1 Mycobacterium sp.
GATCGACGGGGTGGCCGGCGGCACCTGGGGCGAGCTGTTCAACATCCCGTTGACCGCGCACTTTCTCGGCGGCGCGGTGATCGGCGACAATGCCGAACACGGCGTGATCGACCCGTATCACCGGGTGTACGGCTACCCGACCATGTCGGTCGTGGACGGTGCGGCGATCTCGGCGAACCTCGGCGTCAACCCGTCGCTGTCGATATCGGCGCAGGCCGAGCGGGCCGCGTCGCTGTGGCCGAACAAGGGTGAAAACGATCTACGGCCGCGACAGGGCGAGCCCTATCGCCGGCTCGATCCGATCGCGCCGGCTCATCCGGTGGTACCGGCCTCAGCGCCCGGGGCGCTGCAGTGGTTGCCGATCGAACCGATCAGCTCGACTGGTTGATCGGGTCCCTCAGCGGCGCCGGTGTAGCGGTTCGCGTCCGGGTGGCTGCTGCGGCGATGGCAGCAGCGGCTCACGCTTTTTCAACGTGACCGTCGTCGGCGCGCTGGTGCTGAGCTCGAGATCCTCGCCGTCGTGCCGGATGGTCAGTTCACCCCCGGGCCCGTCGCGCAGCGTGTAGGTCGCCTCGTCGTGGACGACGTCCACCGTCAGCCGGAAGTCGCGCCAGCGCAACCGAAACCGCAGTCGTGAGATGCCGTCGGGCAGATACGGGTTCAGGGCCAGGAGTCCCTCGTCGTCGCGCAGGCCACCGAAGCCTGCGACCAGAGCGGTCCACGCGCCGGCCAGCGACGCCATGTGTAACCCGTCGCGGGTGTTGTGGTGCAGGTCGCGCAGGTCAACCAGAGCCGCCTCGTAGGTGTAGTCGTGCGCCAGCTCCAAATGCCCGACGTTGGCGCACATCACGGCCTGGGTGCAGGCCGACAGCGACGAGTCGCGCACCGTGCGCCGCTCGTAGTAGTCGACGTTGCGCGCCTTCTGTTCATCGGTGAATTTGTGGCTCTGCCAGTACATGGCCAACACCAGATCGGTTTGCTTGATCACCTGAGCGGAATAGAGCAACGCGTACGGCTCGTGCAGCAACAGCGGGTAGGCCGTCTTCTCGTTGAAGTCCCACTCGGCATAGGTGGTGAAACCCTCGGACTGCGGATGCACGCCGAGCTCTTCGTCGAAGGGAATGTGGGCGGCATCAGCGGCATCTCGCCACGCAGCGGTCTCGTCGCTGCTCACGCCCATGTCCCGGGCCGTCTCGGAGTTGCGGGTGCACGCATCGGCCGCCACCCGCAGGTTGTGTGCCGCCATCATGTTGGTGAACACGTTGTCCCGGACGATCGCGGTGTATTCGTCGGGACCGGTAACCCCGTCCAGGTGCCATACGCCGTGGCGGTCGTGGTGGCCCAGCGAATGCCACAGTCGTGCCGTCTCGACGAGAACCTCCAGCCCGCAGTCCTTCTCCAGCGACTCGTCGCCGGTGACGACGCGATAGCGCTCGAAAGCCATCGCGATATCGGCGTTGATGTGCCAAGCAGCGGTGCCGGCCGGCCAGTAGGCCGAGCATTCCTGGCCGCGAATGGTACGCCAGGGATAGCTGGCGCCCTTCAGGTCCAGCTGCGCTGCGCGCTCCTTTGCCAAATCCAAAGTTGAAGCGCGCCAACGCAATGCATCGGCGGCTGCGTGCGGCAACGTATACGTCAGCACTGGAAGGACGAATCCCTCAGTGTCCCAGAAGATGTGGCCGTCGTACCCGGTGCCCGTCAGGCCCTTGCTGGCGATGCCGCGCCGTTCGGCTCGTGCACTCGCCTGCAGCAGGTGGAAGAGCCCGAACCGCACCGCCTGCTGGCACACCGGGTCACCTTCGACCTCGACATCGGCGCTGTCCCAGTAGTCGTCGAGAATTTTGCGCTGCGCGTCCACCAGGCCCTGCCAGCCGCTGTAGCGGGCGCTGTGCAACGCCGCGGCGGCCTGGTCGCGAAGCGCGGGACGGGAACGCTGGCTCGACCAGCCGTATGCCAGGTATTTCACGATGCGCAGCTGCTGACCCGGCCGCAGCCCACAGATCACGGTCGTACGGGCGAGGTCGTCGCCCGCGTCGTTGGTGATCTCGACGCGACCTTCGACCTCGATCTCGTGATCCATCGCCGCGGCCATCATCAGCGCACTGGCGCGGGTCCGGTGCATCAGCAGTGCACCGCATTCGGTGTCCTCGTGCTGGACCGCCTCAAGCGGTTTGTCGAGGATGGCCGCGACCCTCGGATCGCCCGATGTCACGGGCTGGTCCTCGTTCGCGACCAGCTCGGATTGCACTGTGACACGGACGAATTCGTCGACCGCCTCGACCACGTACTCGATGGCGACCACACTGCGCTGTGATAGCGACACCAGCCGGGTCGAGGTCACTATGACCTGTTTGCCGACCGGTGACTCCCAATGCGCGTATCGCTTCAGCGTGCCGGCCCGCAGGTCGAGCACCCGCTCGTGGCTCAACAGCTTGCCGTACCGAACGTCGAACGGCTCGTCGTCGACCAGCAGACGCAGGATCTTGCCATTGGTGACATCGACAACGGTTTGTCCGGCCTCCGGGTAGCCGTAGCCCGCTTCGGCGTACGGCAGTGGCCGGACTTCGTAGAACGAGTTCAGATACGTGCCGGGCAGGCCGTGCGGCTCGCCTTCGTCGAGGTTGCCGCGAATCCCGATGTGCCCGTTGGATAACGCGAACAGCGACTCCGATTGAGCCAGAATATTGAGATCCAGCCGGGTTTCGCGGACCTGCCATGGTTCGACGGGGAAGGTGTCATCCGAGATCATGTTTGCGTCCTAAAGCAGTTCGGCGAGATCGGTCACGACAACGTCGGCACCGTGTTGGCGCAGCGCCTCGGCGTGGCCTACCCGGTCCACGCCGACGACGTACCCGAAGTGGCCGGCGTGCCCCGCCTCCACCCCGGAGAGCGCGTCTTCGAACACTGCGGCCGCGGCCGCTTCGACTCCCAGCAGTTGGGCCGCCCGCAAGAACGAGTCGGGCGCAGGCTTGCCGGCGATGTGTTCCTCGCGCAGGGTCACACCGTCGACTCGCTGCTGGATGAACTTTTCCAGCCCGGTGATCTCCAGCACCTGTCGGGTGTTAGCGCTGGAAGACACCACCGCCGTAGCGAGACCCGCGGCGGCCACCTTTTCCAGGTAACGGCGCGAGCCGTCGAATACCTTGACGCCGTCGTTCTGCAGCGTCTCCTGGAAGGCGTCGTTTTTCCGGGTGCCCAAGCCGTAGACGGTGTCCTTGTCGCCCGAGTCGTCTGGGTCGCCGTCGGGCAGTTGGATGCCGCGGCTGGACAGAAACGACCGGACACCGTCCTCACGTTTCTTGCCGTCGACGTATTTCAGGTAATCGTCGACCGGATCGAACGGGACGAACGGCTCGCCGGTCTGCTCGGCATGTTGCTGCAGGAACGCATCGAACATGACTTTCCATGCCTTGGTGTGGACACTCGCGGTGTCGGTCAGGACACCGTCGAGATCGAACAGGCAGGCGTGCACGGCTTCCGGTAGACCCAGCACGGCGGAGCTCCCTTCTGGGATGAGTCGGCCAGGGGGTGATTTCGGCCGCGGCCAGTACCACCTCACCATGCCCGATGCTGGTTCGCCACACGTTCCGGCTGACCGACTGTTTTCCGGCTGTTCGGCTGCTGGACCTTGCGTCGAGCGGTCAGGTCGGAGGTGCGCCGGTGAACGCGCCTTCGGCGAGCCGCAGCCAGGCTTCGCGGAATCGATCGGGGTCGAGTTTGCCTGGTGTTCGCTGGATCAGCAGCTCCAGGATCGGCAGATATGCCAGCGCGGCCACCAACACCGTGCTGGTCGCCTCGGGATCTTCGACCTGCGAGATGCCGGCGTCCTTGGCGGCGCCCAGCGCTCGCGCGGTCCGTTGATACGCGTTGGCCGCGACCGCCGACCACAGCTCCTCGATCATGTCGTCGAGCGCCTCGGGCTCGCGGAACATCACCCGTAGCAGCGGAGAGTTGTCGTCGATGATGGCCCAGATCCGCTCAGCGCCTTGGCGTAACGCCGACTTCGCGTCCGAGGCGTGGGTTCGGTCGTACTCGTCCCGGACGGCGTCCATCTGCTGCACGTGGCGCCGCGTCGCCTCCTGCAGGAGTGCTTTCTTGGACGGAAAGTGTTTGTAGAGTGCACCGGATCCCGGCGACAGGCCGCACGCCTGCTGAATGTCGGCCACCGACGTGGCGGAATACCCCTGGCTCGCGAACAACGTGAGCGCCGCTTCCAGCAACCGGTCGCGGGTGCTGGCGTCCGGAGGGGTCATGGCGCGACCGTACCTGGCCCTCGTGAGTGAGTTACCTCTCACCTACCGTCAGCTCGCGGCGGTGTCGACGGCCTGCAGCGGCACTCCGCTGATCACCCGGCTGCGTTGGCCGTACACGTCGACGGGCACGTCGCCCTGCACGGTGACACGGTGCATGAGCCGGTACTGGTCGTCGTAGTCGTCGATGGCGCGGTGCTGGGTAGCGCGGTTATCCCAGATGGCGACGTCACCCGGTGCCCAATTCCATCGAACAGTGTTCTCCGGCATGGTGATTCGTCGTTGTAGTAACTCGAGGAGGGTTTGCGACTCGTAATTGTCCATCCCGATGAAGCCGCGCACGAAATCCCCGGCCACCAGGGTGCGTTCACCGGTCTCGGGATGCACCCGTACGACGGGATGCTCGGTGCGAAAGTCGATCTTCTCGAACCGGGCCCGGTGCGACTTCTGGTCGTCGGTCAGCGCCTCGGGCGGCGCGACATAGTCGAAGCGGTTGCTGTGCAGCGCCCAGAGATTGTCGGCGAGGTGTTTGAGCGGCTCGGGCAGTGCCTGGTATGCCGCGGCGGTGGAGGCCCACAGCGTCGATCCGCCATAGCTCGGCAGGGTCACCGCGCGCAGGATCGATGCCGCCGGGTAGTTCGCGACGAACGTCACGTCGGTGTGCCAGCGGTTCGCCTTGCCATAGTCGGAGTTGATCGGCGTGATGATCGGCATGCCCTCCTGCTGCACCGCGGGGTGGGCGATGGGCGTACCGATGCGGGTGGCGAAGGCGTGCTGCTGCGCGTCGTCGAGGTGGTGCTGATCGCGGAAGAAGATCACTTTGTGGCGTAACAGCGCATCTCGGATCTGCTCGACGGTGTCGGTGTCCAGATCGCCGGCCAGTCGCACGCCGTCGATGCGGGCGCCGATGCGGCTGCCCAATTGGGTCACGGTCAATGTCGATGTCGACGGAGCCGTCATGGTATGTCCTCTCAACCTCACTGTAGGCATTTGACTACAGTCGCGTGAACGTGAGTGTAGACATATGACTACACTCACGTCAAGCGATGGGCAGATGTGGGTGCGCCTCTAGACTGTGGCGGTGGAGTCAGCATCGCCCCGTCCCGTGCTGGTCGTCGATTACGGCGCGCAATACGCCCAGTTGATTGCCCGCCGGGTGCGCGAGGCGCGGGTGTTCTCCGAAGTGATCCCGCATACGGCGACGGTCGACGAGATCAAGGCCCGCGATCCGCAGGCGGTGGTGTTATCCGGCGGCCCGGCCAGCGTGTACGCCGAAGGCGCGCCGCAACTCGACCCTGCGTTGTTCGACCTCGGTGTCCCGGTGTTCGGTATCTGTTACGGATTTCAGGCGATGGCCCAGGCGCTCGGCGGTACCGTCGCGCACACCGGCACCAGCGAATACGGTCGGACAGAACTGAAAGTCGTTGGCGGTGATCTGCATTCGGATCTCCCCGACACCCAGCCGGTCTGGATGAGTCACGGTGATGCCGTCACCTCGGCGCCGGACGGGTTCGAGGTGGTGGCCACCAGCGCGGGTGCCCCGGTGGCCGCTTTCGAGAATCGGTCGCGTCGACTGGCCGGCGTGCAGTACCACCCCGAGGTCCTGCACACGCCGCATGGCCAGCAGGTGCTCACCCGGTTCCTGCTCGAATTCGCCGGCATCGCCGCGGATTGGACACCGGCCGGCATCGCCGAGGCATTGATCGAACAGGTCCGCAACCAAGTCGGTGACGGCCACGCAATCTGCGGTCTGTCCGGCGGGGTGGATTCGGCGGTGGCCGCCGCGCTGGTGCAACGCGCCATCGGGGATCGGTTGACGTGTGTGTTCGTCGACCACGGGCTGTTGCGCGCCGGCGAGCGCGCCCAGGTACAGCGCGACTTCGTCGCCGCAACCGGTGCCAACCTGGTAACTGTCGACGCGGAGGCGACCTTCCTCGAGGCGCTGTCCGGGGTGACCAATCCCGAGGGCAAGCGCAAGATCATCGGACGGCAGTTCATCCGGGCATTCGAAGGCGCGGTGCGGGATGCGCTGGGGGACAACGAGACTGAGTTCCTGGTGCAAGGAACGTTATATCCCGACGTGGTGGAGTCCGGTGGCGGGACCGGTGCCGCGAACATCAAGAGCCATCACAATGTCGGTGGCCTGCCTGATGACCTCAAGTTCAAGCTGGTGGAACCGCTGCGACTTCTGTTCAAGGACGAGGTACGCGCAGTCGGACGCGAATTGGGCCTGCCTGAGGAAATCGTTGCGCGCCAGCCATTTCCGGGACCAGGCTTGGCGATCCGCATCGTCGGTGAAGTCACCGCTGCCCGGCTGGACACGCTGCGCCGCGCCGACTCGATCGCGCGCGAGGAGCTGACCGCGGCCGGTCAGGACCAGCAGATCTGGCAATGCCCGGTGGTGCTGCTCGCCGATGTCCGGTCAGTGGGCGTGCAGGGCGATGGCCGGACGTACGGGCATCCGATCGTGTTGCGACCGGTTTCCAGCGAAGACGCCATGACCGCCGACTGGACGCGGGTGCCTTACGAAGTGCTGGAACGGATTTCGACCCGGATCACCAACGAGGTGGCCGAGGTCAACCGCGTGGTTCTCGATGTCACCAGCAAGCCGCCCGGCACGATCGAATGGGAGTAACGATGGCTGCTGCCGTCGACCCATCGGTTCCGCCCAGCGGTAGCGGGTGTGCCGAGTGTGATGCCACCGGTGGCTGGTGGGTGCATCTGCGGCGGTGTGCGGCCTGCGGCCACATCGGTTGCTGCGACGATTCGCTGTCCCGGCACGCGACACAGCACTGGCGAGAGACGGGACACCCGATCATCCGATCGTTCGAACCGGGCGAGGACTGGTTCTGGGACTACAAGACCAACGACTACTACGACGGTCCCGAACTTGCCGCACCGGAATGCCACCCCGAGGATCAGACGGTGCCGGGTCCGCACGATCGGGTGCCGCGCGACTGGGCCGCCCTGCTCGGTCAGCGACGCGGGTAGCTACCTCGACGAATCGACCTGGTCGGAGGAGTAGGCGATGACAGGCGTCGACTCGCCGTAGACGTCGAGGGTGTGGATGAAGCGGTGCAGTCCCATCACCCCGGCGCAGGTGAACCCGAGCTCGACGATCTGTGCGGCACTGAAGTGCTCCCCCAACCGCTTGTAGAACTCGTCGTCCATCGCGTGATGATCACTGGAGAGCAGGTCGATGAACTCGACGGCCATCTGCTCCTGCGGTGTCAGCGCGCCGTGGCCCGGGGCGAGCAGGCAGGCGACATCCTCGTCGGTGATCGAGTCGTGCTTGCGTGATTGGCTGCAGGGCTCGCACTCGCCCAGCTGGGCGCTGCGGATCCGCAGCAGCTCCAGAATCCGGCCGCCGAGCAGGGTGCCGGCACCGAGGTGGGTCCTGGCCATGTTGACCTGTTCGAGCTGCGCGCTGCGATACGCGAAGATCTG
Source organism: Mycobacterium sp. (assembly GCF_035603715.1). GTDB lineage: Bacteria > Actinomycetota > Actinomycetes > Mycobacteriales > Mycobacteriaceae > Mycobacterium. The sequence goes on from NZ_DATNJW010000663.1 coordinate 7,698, forward strand.
TAGGGGAACTGGCGTCGCATAGAGCCCGGCCGCGACGCCGGCCTCTACGATTTCGCGGGAGTGTGAGCTGAGCTCTTGCATCGGGATTGGCGCAATACGCGGCATCGAATCAGGCTAACTTTCTTTAGCGTCACCGAAAAGACCGGCGTTGGGAGAACTCGATGTCCAGACTTGCCGGAAAGGTTGCGATAGTCACCGGGGGTGCCGGCGGAATCGGTGCGGCAACGGCGCACGAGTTGGCGCGTGAAGGCGCCGCCGTCGCGGTTGTCGATATCGACGAGGCGAAGGCCGCCGAGGTCGTCGACGAGATTCGGCGGACGGGGGCGCGGGCCGTCGCGCTCGGCGGCGACCTCGCAGAAGAGCAGACGGCCGCAGATGTCGTGCGATCCACGGTGGCGGAGTTCGGCCGCCTCGATGTCCTACACAACAATGCGGCGCTGACCACCAGCAGCTTCCTGTCGCGGGATACCACCGTCACCGAGATGGCGCTTGACGTGTGGCAGCGGTCTTTGGAAGTCAACCTCGGAAGCCAGCTGCTGATGTGCAAGCACGCGGTGCCCGAAATGCGACAGAGCGGCGGCGGTTCCATCGTCAACATGTCGTCGGGGGCGGCGCTATCGGGTGATCGGACCCGCCTGGCCTACGGGGTGTCGAAGTCCGGAGTGCACGCCTTGACGATGTACGTCGCGACCAGCGAGGGAAAGAGTGGCGTGCGGGCGAACACCATCGTGCCCGGATTGATCCTCACCGACGCCGTCCGCGCGCATCTATCCGAGGACATCATCGGTCGTCTCGGCCGCGCCACGCTGACGCCGTACCTCGGGCAACCACAAGACGTCGCCGACCTAGTCGTGTTCCTGGCTTCGGTGCAGTCTCGCTACATCACCGGACAAATGATTGCGATCGACGGCGGAATGTCCGCACACGTCATGATGGACACCGGCGACTAGCTCGGGCCGAGCACGTACGCGGCGGTCTCCGGATGGTGATACCAGCCGCTGGCGGCCTGAGTGCCGCCATCGACGTGGATCGTCTGCCCAGTGATGTAGCTGGCCATGTCGGACGCGAGAAACACTGCCGCGCCAGCCATTTCGTCGACGTGGCCCGCGCGGCCCATCGGGACCGTGCGACCGAACCGCTGCTCGGCGCCCGGCGGGGCTATTTGCATGATGCCCTCGGTCAAGGTGATGTCGGGGGCCAGGGCGTTGACCCGGATGCCGTGCGGGGCGAGTTCGAGTGCCGCGGTCTTGGTGTAGTTGATGACGCCGGCCTTGGCCGCCGCATATGTCGCGAAACCCGGTGCGGCGCGGACACCTTCGATCGACGTGACGCTGATGATGCTGCCCGACAATTTCTGCTCGACGAGAACGCGGGCCACCCGCTGGGTGCACAGGTAGATGTGACGCAGGTTGGACTTGTACAGCGCGTCCCAGCCGTTCTCGGTGGTGTCGAGGATCCCCGACCAGAAGACCCCGCCGGCGTTGTTGACCAGAATCGTCACCGGACCAAGCTCGGCGGACGTCTGCGCCAACGCGGCATCCACCGCAGCGCTGTCGCGCACGTCGACCGTGATGCCCAGCGCACCGATCTCCGCTGCGGCGGACGCGCACGACTCGGCGTTGCGTTCCCAGATCGCCACCTTTGCGCCGAATGCCTTGAAACCCGCCGCGATGCCGCGGCCGATGCCCGAACCGGCGCCGGTGACAACCGCGACGCGGTCGGTGAGAAGGATGCCTGAGGGATCGAGTGTCATGAATCTGAATATAGAACAATCGCACGTCAGGGTTTACAGTTGTGACTTAATATGTTCGATATGTAACACCAAGGAGGACGTCCATGCCCAGCACGATCTTCGTCACCGGCGCGACCGGGCAGACCGGCGGCAACGTCTGCGAGCAGTTGATCGAGCGGGGCGACCGGGTTCGGGCCCTGGTCCGCAATCCGGACGAAGCCTCCGCGCTGTCCGATATCGGAGTCGAGCTGGTCAAGGGCGACATCCGCGACAGCGACGACGTGCTGCGCGCGGCCAAGGGTGCCGAGGCGGCCATCCACTGTGCGGCATTACTGGGCGGCGCGAGCCAGGACCTCGAAGACTTCAAGGCGGTCAACATGGCCGGCACCGCCAACGTTTTGGATGCGGGCAAAGCGCACGGCATGCGTCGGGTGGTGGCACTGAGCACCGCCACCTTCCTCGATCTGAGCACCGGCGTCGACTTCGAAGAGGCGCCCGTGCTGGACCACCCACCCCAAGACCCCTACACCGTGACCAAGCTCGCCGCCTTTCAGGAAGCGCACCGGCGCGCCGCCGCGGGCGACGACGTGCTGACGTGTCACCCGGGCGCGATCTTCGGCCCTGCCCCGGTCGTCGACCGCGCCTTGCACCGAACCAGCTTCAACCGGGTGCTGCTGGCGGGAATGCGCGGAAAGATCAAGCGCTACCTCGCTTTTCCGGTGACGTGGGTGGCAGGCAAGGACGTCGCGACGGGCTCGATCGCGGCGCTGGATCGCGGCGCGGCCGGCGAGCGCTACCTGTTGGTCGGCCGACCGCGGGAAAGCTTCAGCACCGCCGGCGGAATCAATCGTGCCTGCGAGATCGCCGGAATCGACCATCGTGTCGAGGATCTCGATTACCGCACGGATCCCGAGGCGTTGACCGCCGAATTCGGGCCTACCTTGATGGCCATTGCGAAGGCGGCGGCCAAGAGCGAGCGCAAGCTGAGAACCGACGACAACCTGACCGCCCGGCGCCTCGGTTATGCGCCCATCTCCTTCGACGACGGGCTGCGGCTACTGATCTCGTGGCTGCGTGGACTCGGCCGGCTCGATCCGGTAGCCGCCTGAATTCGGGCTGAACGCAGGAGTTGCCGTCGTGTCGATCGCCGAACCGCACGGAGTCGGTTCAGCTCGCGGCGACCTGGCCGATCGGATACTCGAGGCCGCACGGCGGCTCATGCTGACGACGGGCGCCCGCAAGTTGTCATTGTCGGATGTGGCAACCCTGGCTGGGGTGTCACGGCCGACCATCTATCGCTACTTCGTGTCCAAAGAGGACCTGATCGATGCGCTGGGAACGCATGAACGACGACGTTTCGACGCGGCGATGGAACGGGCGATGAGGGGAGTCACCGGCATCGCACGGCTGGAAGCCGCGGTCGACCTGGTGGCGACTTTCGTGGAAGACCAGCCGCCCGGGCGCCAGCTCGATCTGGATCCCGGCTTTGCGCAGGACCAGATGGCGCGGGCGTTGCCGATGATCAGCGAGAGATTGGTGCTGGTCTTGGAGCAGTGCGTTCGTGAGGACGGCTTCGATGCCGCGGCGAGCGTCCGTGATCGTGCCGGTGCGATCGCGCGAGTCGCATTGAGCCACTACATGTTTCGAGAGGACGACCCAGCGGCGGCGCGTCGGGAGATTCGCGCTACGGCCGGTCTTCGCTGACAGTCGATCCGCGGCCCACGCGCACCAGAAGCCACATGAGTACCGGCTGTATGAAGCGGCCCCTCGCGTTTCTTGACGGTGTCGGAGGGCGGGTGTTGACTACTCCTATCGAACATACATTCGAACATCATTGGTAACACCCGTGGCCCAAGGAGGTGGTGATGACGGCGATTCTCGCCACCGATCAGCCTCATCACGACCGTGCTGAACAGCTGAAACAACTGCGCCGGCAGATGGCGTCGGTATCCGGGAAGGTCGGCACACCTCGGCGCGGTCATGTCCACGAGCATGCCCACGCCGACGACCTGCTTCCGGATTCGGAGGCCAGGCTTCCGGTTCCGCAGTTGCTGGCCACTGTGTTGCCCGACGCGTTGCCGCGGGGAACGGTTGCGGTGCTGTTGGGTGCCCGATCGCTGTCGCTGAGCATGGTGGCCGCGGTGACGGCCGCCGGTGGGAACGCGGCCATTGTCGGCCAGCCGGATGTCGGCCTGCTGGCGGCGGTGGAAATGGGAGCCGATCTGAGCCGGCTTGCGGTGATTCCGGATCCCGGGACCGACCCGGTAGAGGTGGCGGCGGTGCTGATGGACGGGATGGATCTGATCGTGCTGGCATTGGGCGGGCGCTCGGTGCCACTGACCCGGGCCCGGGCCGTGGTGGCCCGTGCTCGTCAGAAGGGCTGCACGCTGCTGGTCACCGACGGCGACTGGCAGGGTGCATCGATACGACTGGAAGCTCGAGTCTGCGGTTACGAAACTACTTCGGATAAGCCGGGTTTCGGACGGATCAGCAAGGTGCGGCTCGAGGTGTGCGGCGCCGGGCGGGCGATCAGGCGAGCTCGGACGGGGTAAGTGTGGCTTCCCGGGTATTGGCGATTTGGTGCATGGACTGGCCCGCGGTTGCCGCCGCGGCCGCCGCGGGATTGCCGGCGACGGCCCCGGTCGCTGTCACGCTGGCCAACCGGGTGATCGCCTGTTCGTCGGCGGCCCGTTCGGTGGGCGTGCGGCGAGGGCTGCGGCGTCGCGAGGCGTCGGCCCGCTGTCCGCAACTGCACGTCGTGGCCGCCGACGCCGACCGCGACGCCCGCTTCTTCGAAGGGGTCGTCGCGTCGGTGGACGACCTGGTGCCTCGCGCCGAGGTGTTGCGTCCCGGCCTGGTCGTGTTGCCGGCCCGCGGGGCGGCCCGCTTCTTCGGGTCCGAGCAGCAGGTCGCCGAACGACTGACCGATGCAGTGGCCGCCGCCGGCGCCGAGTGCCAGGTCGGGGTAGCCGATCAGCTGTCCACCGCGGTATTCGCCGCCCGTGCGGGCCGCGTGGTGGCGGCGGGAGAGGACGCGCGATTTCTGTCGGCGCTGTCGATCCGGCAACTCGCCACCGAGCCGAGCCTGTCCGGTCCGGGGCGGGCAGATCTGGCAGATCTGCTGTGGCGGATGGGAATCCGCACTATCGGGCAGTTCGCCGCGCTGTCGCGCACCGACGTGGCTTCCCGGTTCGGTGCCGATGCGGTCAGTGCGCACCGGTTCGCCCGCGGCGAGCCGGAACGCGGGCCGTCCGGGCGAGAGCCGCCGGCCCAACTCGATGCGGTGCTGCACTGCGATCCACCGATCGACCGGGTCGACGCCGCGGCATTCGCCGGGCGCTCGTTGGCGAGCGCGTTACATCAGACGTTGATGGCAACAGGGGTGGGCTGCACTCGGCTGTCTGTCCACGCCGTCACC
>NZ_DATNJW010000664.1:0-8579 GCF_035603715.1 Mycobacterium sp.
CCTGATGAACGGTCAGATCGGCCGCTTCCCGAAGACCTACGTGGCGCTGATGCACGGCATCGTGATGGGCGGCGGTGTGGGGGTCGGCGCGCACGCCAACACCCGGGTGGTGACCGAGACCTCCAAAGTCGCCATGCCCGAGGTCGGTATCGGCTTCATCCCGGACGTCGGCGGGGCTTACCTGCTGTCGCGCGCACCGGGATCGCTGGGCCTGCACGCCGCGCTCACCGGGGCGCCGTTCTCCGGGGCCGACGCCATCGCGCTGGGGTTCGCCGACCACTTCGTGCCGCACGACGAACTGGATGCGTTGCGCGAATCCATCGCCGAAGTGGGCGTCGATCAGGCGATCGCCGCCCACGCCGTCGAAGCCCCGGCCAGTCAGCTTGCCGCACAGCGGGATTGGATCGACGACTGCTATGCCGGCGACACCGTCGCCGACATCGTCGCCGCATTGCGGGGCCATGACGCCGGTCCCGCCAACGACGCCGCGGACCTGATCGCGACCCGCTCCCCCATCGCTCTGTCGGTCACGCTGGCGGCCGTACGCCGCGCTGCCAAGCTCGGCACGCTGGAAGACGTTCTGGCCCAGGACTATCGGGTGTCGTCCGCGTCGCTGCGTTCGCACGATCTGGTGGAGGGCATCCGGGCTCAGCTGGTCGACAAGGACCGCAACCCGAAATGGTCGCCGGCATCGCTAGCTCAGGTGAGCGCAGCCGACGTCGAAGCATACTTCGCACCCGTCGACGACGAACTGAAGTTCTAGGAAGGCAGCGATGACGAAAGCGTACGAAACCATCCTGGTCGAGCAGGACGAGCGAGTCGGCACCATCACCCTGAACCGCCCGAAAGCGCTCAACGCGCTCAACAGCCAGGTGATGGACGAAGTCACCACCGCAGCAGCCGAATTCGACAACGACCCCGGCATCGGAGCGATCATCATCACCGGCTCGGCGAAGGCGTTCGCCGCGGGCGCCGACATCAAGGAGATGTCCAGCCTGGCGTTCTCCGACGTCTTTGCCGCCGACTTCTTCGCCCCGTGGACAAAGCTCGCCGCCGTGCGCACGCCGACGATCGCGGCGGTCGCCGGGTACGCGCTCGGCGGTGGCTGTGAGCTGGCGATGATGTGCGACGTGCTGATCGCCGCGGACACCGCGAAATTCGGCCAACCGGAGATCAAGTTGGGTGTGCTGCCGGGCATGGGCGGCTCGCAGCGGCTGACCCGGGCCATCGGCAAGGCCAAGGCGATGGACCTGATTCTGACCGGACGCAACATGGACGCCGAAGAGGCCGAGCGCAGCGGCCTGGTGGCACGCGTCGTGCCCGCCGACGATCTGCTGACCGAAGCCAAAGCCGTCGCCACCACGATCTCGCAGATGTCGCGGTCGGCGTCACGGATGGCGAAGGAGGCGGTCAACCGCGCCTTCGAGTCCACGCTGGCCGAGGGTCTGCTCTACGAACGTCGGTTATTTCATTCGGCTTTCGCGACCGACGACCAGTCCGAAGGAATGGCCGCGTTCATCGAAAAGCGACCGCCGAACTTCACCCACCGCTAAGGAGTCGTGGTGAACGAAGCCACCACTGCCGAACCCGCGCAAGCCGTCGAGCCTCAGCGCCGGAAAGCGTGGTGGGTTCGGCACTACACCTTCACCGGCACCGCGGTCGGGCTGGTGTTCATCTGGTTTTCGATGACGCCGTCATTGTTGCCGCGCGGCCCGTTGTTTCAGGGTTTGGTCAGCGGCCTGGCCGGCGCAATCGGTTACGCCATCGGCGTTTTCGCGGTATGGCTGGTGCGCTTTATGCTCTCCCGGGACTCCAGCCCACCGGCGCCACGACGGGCGTGGCTGGTGCTGATCGTCGTCGGCGCGATCGGCATGCTCGCGATGGTGATCTGGTTCCACGTCTGGCAGGACCGAGTGCGCGATCTGATGGGCGTAAAGCACCTGGTGTGGCTCGACTACCCGCTGACCACTGCACTGTCGTTGGTCGTGCTGTTCGGCGTCGTCGAAACCGGCCAGCTCGTCCGCCGGCTGGTCCACTTTCTCGATCTGCGCCTCGATCGGATTGTGCCGCCGCGGGTTTCGGCCGTGATCGTGGTATCGCTACTGGTCGCTCTGACAATCGCGTTGCTCAACGGCGTCGTGGTGAAATTCGCGATGCGGACCATGAACAACACCTTCGCCACGGTCAACAACGAAATCAATCCCGACACCGCCGCGCCCCGGACACCGCTGCGGTCGGGTGGGCCGCAGTCGCTGGTGAGCTGGGAATCGCTGGGCCACCAAGGCCGGATATTCATCAAGGGCGGTCCCACCGTCGAACAGCTCACCGCGTTCAACGGCGCACCGGCGACCGAGCCGATCCGCGCCTACGCCGGACTCGACTCCGCCGACGGCATCACTGCGGCAGCGGAAGTGGCCGCGCGAGAATTAGAGCGCGAAGGCGGATTACGCCGCGCTGTCATCGCGGTCGGAACCACCACCGGCACCGGCTGGATCAACGAGGCCGAAGCCGACGCGCTGGAGTACATGTACAACGGCAACACCGCGGTGGTGAGCATGCAGTACTCGTTCCTGCCCAGCTGGCTGTCCTTCCTGGTGGACAAGGAGAACGCGCGCCATGCGGGCCAGGCGCTGTTCGAAGCCGTTGATCGGCTGGTGCGCCGGCTGCCAGAAGCGCAGCGCCCCAAGCTCGTTGTGTTCGGCGAAAGCCTGGGCTCCTTCGGCGGCGAGGCGCCGTTCATGAGCCTCAACAACGTGTTGGCCCGCACCGACGGCGCGTTGTTCTCCGGGCCGACATTCAAGAACACCATCTGGACCGATCTGACCGCGACCCGCGACCGCGGGTCGCCGGAGTGGCTGCCGCTCTACGACCACGGCCTCTTTGTGCGATTCGTGGCACGTCCCGACGACCTCAAACGCCCTGAATCGCAATGGGATACGCCGCGCGTGGTGTATCTGCAGCATGCCTCGGACCCGATCGCCTGGTGGGATCCCGATCTGTTGTTCCGCCGACCGGACTGGCTGCGCGAAAAACGTGGCTACGACGTGCTTCCCGAGACCGAATGGATCCCGGTGGTGACGTTCTTGCAGGTGTCGGCCGATATGGCGGTGGCCGTCGATGTGCCGCAGGGCCACGGTCACGTCTACGTCGCCGACGTCGCCAACGGTTGGGCGGCGGTGCTGCAGCCGCCGGGGTGGACGCCGGAGAAGACTGCCAAACTTCGCCCACTGCTGCGCGCCAGTGAGGGCTAACGCCAGGTAAACGGACGCTGTGAGTGTGCCATGGGTTTCGGGCCACTAGCTAGCAGGTCGAACAATCAGGTGGCAGGATTCACCGTATTCGGTATCCCGTGGAGGGAGAGGCCAAATGACCTGGACAATTGCCAAAATCGCGGCGGCGGGGGTGCTGACCGCGATTCCGATCGCGGCGGTGGGTATGCCCGTGTGTGCCGCCGCGAATTCCGGTGGCGCGCCAATCGTGCTGCCGGCGCCACCGCCCGCGGATCCACCGCCGGCCCCGGAGCCGCCGGCCCAGCCGGGGCATAACTACGAGTACTACAACCCCAATGACTACAACGACTGGTGGTACAACCAGGGCAGCGACGGTGGTGGCGGCGGAGGAGGCGGCGGCTAAGTCGCAGTCACCAGGCCATTCGCGAGCAGCGCCCGGTAACCACCGATGACGTCCGTCGCGCGGTGCAGGCCAAGGTCTTGCAGCGCGACCGCGGCCAGACTCGACGTGTAGCCCTCCGAGCAGAGCACCACCCACTCGACATCGTCGCTGACCGCTTGCGGCAGTCGGGCGTCGCTGGTCGGGTCGCAGCGCCACTCCAACACGTTTCGTTCGATCACGAGCGCCTTCAATGCCTCCGGCACTTCCCCTTCGCGAGTGCGCTGCGCCTGCGGCCGGATGTCGACGAGCAATGCGCCGCGCCGCAGCGCCGCCGGCACCTCGTCTGCCGCCAGGCGGTGCAGCCGTGCCCGCGCCGTCTCCAGTGTCTGATCGATGCGGCTCATAGGTTCTCCGGTTGGTCGGTCAACTCGGTGCGCTGACGCCGAAGCCGTTGCTCGTTGGTGACCTCGTAGTACGACATCACCGTCAGCGGAGGCGAATACGCGTGCACGCTGAGCGACGGTCCCGGCGGGCCGTACGCCGACGCCGCCGGACCCGTTGGGGCCCACACCACGTCGTGCACCCAGCCCAACGGGAACGCGGCCTGATCCCCTGCCACGAGCCGTTTGCAGCGCAAACGGTCTCCGTCCCAACGGAATTCATCCAGCGATCCGGACAACAACGTCAGCGCACCCAGCGATCCGCCGTGGTCGTGCAACTCGGTGCGATGCCCGGGCACCCAGCTGATCAGCCAGACATCGACTTCGTCGTCGCCGTGCAACCGTACGAACCAACGATCGTCGGTGGGCACACCGCCCGCCGGGACCACCTGGTCGTAGCGGCCGCTGAGCACGTCGTCAGCCGTTCGGTCGGTGATGTGCAGCAGGTCGGCCAGCCGCAGCCGGGTCGGACCGGGGACAGATCGGAGACGCGACGGTCGGGACAGGACAGGGGCAGCAATGAGGTCTGCAGAAACCATGTGAGGCAAGCTCCAGAGCGAACGGGCGTATCAATGGGCGGCGGCAGTCAGGGCCGACAACACTCCCAAAACCGGGTTCGCTGCATCACGGTCGCCAGTGTTGCATAGATTGACCGGGTGCGGTCGCGACCATCACGCCCCTTGATCTTGGACACGATTGCCGTCCTGACCGCCGCATCGGTGATGACGGGCTGCTCCGCCCCCGGCACGAAGGCCCCAACCGTATCCACCTCGCCGTCAGGCACGGTGACGACAGCGGCAGCGGCGGCGCCGGGCGTCGTGGCGATCTCCCCCGCGGGCGTCACGACCAAGATCAACGTGCCCTCCTACTCGACCGAAGAGCAGTACTTCCAGGCCTGCCATGCAGCGAAGACGTGGATGCAGGGCCACCCGGGCGACCGGGCGGCGCTGGTCGAGAAGTATTTGGCGGCCGTCCAGACGCCTGGCGTCGCCGGCGCCGGCACCTGGAACATCGCCTGGGCCGCACTGCCGCTGCCGCGGCAGGCGGGAGTGATCGTCGCGGCCAACGCGGCCGCCAACGACGAATGCGGCTGAGGGCCGGCCTGCGCTTGAATCACGCCGAGCAAAAGGCGGGTCCTGTGACGGATAGCAGGAGCGACCCGGCCATAAATAGATTTCTCTTTGCATCCTCAGCATTCGACGGCACGTAGTCACCCGGTACGATGCCGTTGAGGCAATTTTGGCATAGCAGGAGGAAATCTCCAGCTATTTTTCAAATTGCCGACGCATAATGCACGCGCTCCGGCCCCGTATTGAAGTCGTTAAAATGGCTTCGGCCGGTTGCCCGCGTTGTTCGGCGTACTTAGCGTCGGTGCTATGCCAACATTCAATGTGAACAGCGTCGACTGGGATGAGCTATACAATGGCGTGGCGTCTTACGCGCCCGGAAATCCCGGCTGGAATATCGGTGAATTGCAACCGGAACTCGCCGCCCTGGAGCGTCAGGGGCGTTTCCGAAGTCCGGTTCTCGACTCTGGCTGCGGGGTTGGAGTCACGACACTGGCGCTTGCCCAAAAAGGATATGACGCCGTCGGCCTCGACCTTTCCAGCAGCGCCATCGCACAAGCCAGGCGCGCAGCGGCAAGTGGAGGCCAGGAAGTTCAATTTGGCGTCGCCGACCTCTCGAAATCGACCGGGTACGAAAACTACTTTTATACCGTCGTCGACGGGCTGGTCTTTCATTGCCTGCCCGAGCAGTTGCGCAACGGTTACATCCAATCGAGCGCACGGGCGCTGCGGCCCGGCGGGAGATTCTTTGCCCTGGTTTTCTCTACCGACGCCTTTCCGCCCAATACCGACTTCGGGCCACGGCCATTCACCGAGCCAGAATTGCGCCAGACCGTCGGTAGGCACCTAGTCGTCGACGAGGTGCGGCCGGCGCGTGCATGGGTCAACGTGCCGCGGACGCTGCCTGACGGCTTCGAATACCGCAACGTGACAATCGGGTCCGACGGCCGCGCGCGGCTGCCGTCGTTCCTGGTCAGCGCTCACCGCAAATAATCCCCCGCCCCCAGGATTCGGCGTTGACCTCCAGCCGGCCGCCGAACCCTCCCCGCGTGGGTGCCGTGCGCCCTACCGCCCCCGCGCGGGGAACAATGAGCCGATGACAGACTCCGACCTCACGCCCGAACAGCACCCCGGGCGGCGCGTGGCGTTGGCGCTGGGCAGCGGAGGTGCCCGCGGGTACGCGCACATCGGGGTCATCCATGAGTTGCAAGATCGCGGTTATCACATCGTCGGGATCGCCGGTTCGTCGATGGGGGCGCTGGTCGGCGGGTTACAAGCGGCCGAGCGGCTCGACGAATTCGCCGACTGGGCAAGGTCGTTGACTCAGCGTTCAATCCTGCGGCTGCTGGATCCATCGATCACCGCGGCCGGCGTGCTGCGGGCCGAGAAGATTCTGGACGCGGTGCGCGACATTCTCGGCGCGGTCACCGTGGAGGAGCTGCCGATCCCCTACACCTCGGTGTGCACCGATCTGCTGGCCGGCAAGTCGGTGTGGTTGCAGCGCGGCCCGGTCGACGAGGCGATCCGTGCGTCGATCGCGATCCCGGGTGTCATCGCACCGCACGTCATCGACGGGCGGCTGCTGGCCGACGGCGGCATTCTCGACCCGCTGCCGATGGCGCCGATCGCGGCCGTCAACGCCGACCTGACCATCGCCGTCAGCCTGTCCGGCAGCGAAGCCGCGGGCGGCGACCCAGCGCCGGAGCCCCGGCCCACGACCGAGTGGTTGAACCGGATGCTGAGCAGTACCTCGGCGCTGCTGGACTCTCCGACGGCACGCGCGGTGCTCGACCGGTTCGGCACATCGAGCGCGGAGGACCCAGACGACACAGCGAGCGTGCCGGAGTCCGAACCGCCCAGGCTCGGCGGTTTCGAGGTGATGAACCGCACCATCGATATCGCCCAGGCCGCGCTGGCCCGCCACACATTGGCGGCTTATCCGCCCGACCTGCTGATCGAGGTGCCGCGGTCGGCTTGCCGCAGCCTCGAATTCCATCGCGCCGCAGAGGTGATCGAGACCGGCCGCGAGCTGGCTGCCGAGGCGCTGGACACCATCACCTGACGCCAAGGAACGCCGCGACGGCCGCCGCCTCCCGCCGGCCCTGCGCACGCCCGGCATGCGCGGAGGGCACGCGGCAGCGCGGATCGAGTGCGTTCGGACCATATGCGGCCAGCGACTCCTCGTCGGCGAACACACCCAGGGCCGCACCGCGAAACCCGTTGATCTCCACGGCCGGCCCGGCGCCGAACGCCGACGGCGCCGACTCTCCGGCGGGCACCAGCACCACCGCCGCCTCGCAGTCGTCGGCGGCGTCGAGGTTGATCGTGCTGCCGATGCCGCCGTCCATGTAACGCCGATCCCCGATCGTCACCGGCGGCCATGCTCCCGGTACCGCGCAACTGGCGGCCACCGCGTCCACCAGGTCGACGCCGGAATCGCGGTCGAGCACCACCAATTCGCCGGTGGCGATGTCGACGGCGGTGAGGCGCAGCTCCCGGTCGGGCCAGACGTGCGAGGGAAGTCGCTGCGCGATGACGTTGCGCCGCAACGGCTCGGCCAAGGTATCGGCGGCCAGCGCGACAGCCCCGATCCGCTGCCGCTTTTGTACGAGGGTGGTGTCCGGGTCCGACAAGGCGGCCAGGAAGAGCTCCATGATGGACTCGATCTCGACGCCGGGGTCGAGTTCGGCGGACGTCTCGCTGACCTGCCGCGCGAACAGCTCCGCCAGATCCACGCCGCTGCTGATCTGTGCGACGACCGCCGAGCCGGCCGAAGTACCAAGCAGCACGTCGGAATCCAGCAAGGCCGCCGCCGCGGCCCGAGACTCGTCGGCGACTCCGATCAGAAAGCCTGTCTCCCAGGCGATCCCAGCGACACCACCGCCCCCGAGCACCAGCGCACGTTTACCCGTCATGCGGTCGGATGTAACGACGCCAAAGCCGTCGGGCTGAGATCCTCGGGCCGCAGTTGATGGCGTGGAGGATCCCGTAGCACCAGATCGCGGCTGATCTGTAAGCCCGCGTCGACGTGGACCAATTCCCCCGGTTCAATGAGCTGCCATCGTGCGGCCTCGTCCATCGGCTCGGTGGCGAACACGGCCGACGGCTGATGGCGCAGATGTTGCGACTCCGCGCGAATTCGGCTGGTGCGCAAATGGAATCGGTGATCCGTCGAGGTGCTCCGACGATCCGACAGGTACAGCTCGTGCGACTCGGGGTAGCGAAGTGCCCAGAGGTCGGTGGCCGTGCTGAGCAAGATGTTGACCGCATAGATCGGCACGTTGTCGGCCAACCAGCGCATGGCGTCGACCAGGCCGGAGGTGACGTCACCACCGCGGGCCCGGATCGAGGCGGTGATCAACGCGAACACCCGCTCGGAGTCGGTCTGCCCCAATACCAAGTCGGCAGTGCCCACTTCGATGAGCCGTTCGTCGAGCACATCGAGGCCTTCCAGCACGCC
>NZ_DATNJW010000665.1:0-2329 GCF_035603715.1 Mycobacterium sp.
CTGCACCTGCTCACCCACGGCTTCTTCAAAGCCGGCCTGTTCCTCGGCTCCGGCGCGGTGATCCACGCGATGCACGAAGAACAAGACATGCGCCACTACGGCGGTCTGCGCAGCGCGCTGCCGGTGACCTTTGCCACCTTCGGCCTGGGTTACCTCGCGATCATCGGTGTGCCGCCCTTCGCGGGTTTTTTCTCCAAAGACGCCATCATCGAAGCCGCGCTGGGCGCGGGCGGAGTCGGCGGCTGGATCCTGGGCGGGGCTGCCCTGCTGGGCGCCGGGATCACCGCGTTCTACATGACCCGGGTGATGCTGCTGACCTTCTTTGGTGAAAAGCGTTGGGCGCCAGACGCACATCCGCATGAAGCGCCAGCGTTGATGACCTGGCCGATGATCCTGCTCGCGGTCGGATCAGTATTCTCCGGCGGCCTGCTGGGCTGGGGCGGCACACTGCGGCACTGGCTGGAACCGGTCACCACCTTCGAGGAGAGTTCGCCGGTGGCGCCGTCGTGGGTGATCAGCGCCGTGGCCGTCGGTGTCGTCGCCGTCGGCTTCCTGATCGCTTTGTGGCGCTACCTCGGCCGCGCGGTGCCCGAGACGGCACCCGCCGACGTGTCGGTGCTGACCGTCGCCGCCCGCAGAGATCTGTACGGCGACGCCTTCAACGAGGAGGTCTTCATGCGACCGGGTGCGCAGCTCACGCACGCGCTGGTCGAGTTCGACGATCAGGGTGTGGACGGCTCGGTCAACGCGTTGGGCAACTTGGTGGCCCGCACCTCGGAGTGGCTGCGCGGATTCCAGACCGGATACGCCCGCAACTACGCGTTGTCGATGTTGGCCGGAGCGGCGCTGGTCGCCGCCGGGATCCTGGCGGTGCAACTGTGGTAACGACGTTCCCTTGGCTGTCCGTGCTGTGGCTGCTGCCATTGCTCGGTGCCGTGGTCATCATTCTGGTGCCGGCCGGCGGGCGGCAGTTCGCCAAATGGCTCGGCGTGGTGGTGTCGGTTGCCGTGCTGGCGCTGTCGCTAGCGCTCGCGGTGGAATTCAAGGCCGGCGGCCCGACCTACCAGTTCGTCGAATCTCACCCGTGGATACCGGCATTCGGCGCGGGATACACCCTCGGTATCGACGGCATCGCGTTGGTGCTGGTCTTGCTGACCACCGTCTTGGTGCCGTTCCTGCTGGTGGCCGGCTGGAACGACGGCGGTGAGCGATCACGCGGGACCCAGGCCTACGTTGCGCTGACACTGACCATCGAATCGATGGTGCTCGTCTCGGTGGTCTCACTGGACGTCCTGCTGTTCTACGTGTTCTTCGAAGCCATGCTCATCCCGATGTACTTCCTCATCGGCGGTTTCGGTGGCGGCGCACATCGCTCCCGCGCTGCGGTGAAGTTCTTGCTGTACAACCTGTTCGGCGGTCTGATCATGCTGGCCGCCGTGATCGGCCTGTACGTGGTGACCGCTCAGAACGGCTCTGGCACGTTCGATTTCCGTCAGATCGTCGCCGCTGTCAGCTCGGGTTCGCTGGGGGCGTCTTCGGCTGTTACCAAGGCATTGTTCCTGGGATTCATGTTCGCCTTCGCGATCAAGGCGCCGTTGTGGCCGTTCCACCGCTGGCTGCCCGACGCCGCGGTGGAATCGACACCGGCGACCGCCGTTCTGATCACCGCGGTGATGGACAAGGTGGGCACGTTCGGCATGCTGCGCTACTGCCTGCAGTTGTTCCCTGACGCGTCAACGTATTTCCGCCCCGTCATCGTCACGCTGGCAGTGATCGGCGTCATCTACGGCGCGATCGTGGCGATCGGGCAGACCGACATCATGCGGCTGATCGCCTATACGTCGATCTCGCACTTCGGCTTCATCATCCTGGGCATCTTTGTGATGACGACGCAGGGCCAGAGCGGATCCACGCTGTACATGCTCAACCACGGCATCTCCACCGCCGCGGTGTTCCTGATCGCCGGATTCCTGGTCTCGCGGCGCGGCAGTCGGTCGATCGCCGCCTATGGCGGTATTCAGAAGGTGGCCCCCGTGCTGGCCGGCACATTCTTGATCGCGGGCCTGGCCACCGTGTTCTTGCCCGGGCTGGCGCCGTTCGTCAGCGAATTCCTGGTACTGCTGGGCGCATACAACCGTTACTGGCTGTCCGCGGCGGTCGGTGTGATCGCACTGATCCTGTCCTCGATCTACATTCTGTGGCTGTACCAACGGGTGATGACCGGCCCCGTCACCGAAGGCAATGAGCGGATCCGTGACCTCGTGCCGCGCGAAATCCTGGTCGTCGCACCGCTGATCGCGCTGCTGCTGGTGCTGGGGATCTACCCGAA
>NZ_DATNJW010000666.1:0-7069 GCF_035603715.1 Mycobacterium sp.
CGGGCGCTGCTGGGCATCGACGCCAAACTGAGCCAGTACACCCGGGGTAAGGCGTTCGTCGACCATGTGGTGGATCGGGTCGGGATGACACGGTTCAACACAATCTGGACGAGTCCAGAGACCTTGCCGCGGCCGATTGAGATCGAATACCCGCAACGATGGATCGATCGGGTGCTGTAGCCGAACTCCGCGCGGTGGTGGCGGCGTTCGCGACGAAATTTCTCGACACCGCCGATCGCTGGTGTGTGGCGTTGTCAGGAGGCCCGGATTCGTTGGCACTCACCGGTGTTGCGGCGACGATACTGCCGACCACTGCGTTGATCGTCGACCATGGCTTACAGGCCGGGTCGGCAACTGTGGCCGCAACCGCGCAGCGACAGGCCGAGTATTTGGGATGCGTTGACGCTCAAGTGCTTACCGTGCAGGTGGACGGTGTCGGCGGCCCGGAGGCCGCGGCCCGCAACGCCCGCTACATTGCGTTGGCGGATGCCCGTCGCGACCGGCCCGTGTTGTTGGCCCACACACTCGACGACCAGGCCGAGACGGTGTTGCTCGGCCTTGGCCGCGGCTCGGGTGCCCGCTCGATCGCCGGCATGCGCCGCTACGATCCGCCCTGGTGCCGGCCGCTGCTGGAGGTGCGGCGCGAGGTGACGCATGCCGCCTGCGCGGAGCTGGGGCTGAACGTCTGGCACGACCCGCACAACACCGACCGTCGGTTCACCCGCACCCGGCTGCGTCTCGAGGTGCTCCCACTGATGGAGGAGGTGCTCGGCGGCGGTGTGGCCGAGGCACTGGCCCGCACGGCGACCGCGCTGCGCGGCGACACCGAGCTGATCGATTCGCTGATCGCCCAGGCGATGTCCGTGGCGGTAACTCCCAACGGGCTCGACACCGAGGCGTTGACGGCGCTGCCCGACCCGGTCCGTCGCGGCGTCATCCGCAGCTGGCTGCTGGCCGGTGGCGCGATCGGGTTGACCGACAAGCAGATCCGCGGGGTAGACACGCTGGTCACCGCGTGGCGTGGCCAGGGCGGAGTGGCGGTCGGCTCGGCACTGCGCCATCAGCGATTGGTCGCCGGCCGCAGCGGCGGGGTGTTGACGTTGCACAACGAAGCGGTCTAGCCGACCGCCATTGGTTTCCGGCCCGATGACGTGGCACGCTGTGCTCGTGGCAGCGGAATCGCCGGAGCTCTACCCGGGGGACATCAAGTCGGTCCTGCTAGGTGAAGAGCAGATCCAAAGCCGCATCGCCGAGCTCGGGGCGCAGATCGGCGCGGACTACCGCGAGCGGGCCGCCGCCGATGATCGCGATCTGCTGCTGATCACCGTGCTCAAAGGCGCCGTCATGTTCGTCACCGACCTGGCCCGAGCGATCCCACTGCCGACGCAGTTCGAGTTCATGGCGGTCAGCTCCTACGGATCGTCGACCTCCTCGTCGGGTGTGGTGCGGATCCTCAAAGACCTCGACCGCGACATCAACGACCGGGATGTGCTGATCGTCGAGGACGTGGTCGACTCCGGGCTCACCCTGTCGTGGCTGCTGCGCAACCTGAACACGCGGCATCCGCACTCGCTGCGGGTGTGCACGCTGCTGCGCAAGCCCGACGCGCTGCGGGCCAACACCGACATCGCCTACGTGGGTTTCGACATCCCCAACGAGTTCGTGGTCGGCTACGGCCTGGACTACGACGAGCGCTACCGCGACCTGCCGTACATCGGCACCCTGGACCCGAGGGTCTACCAGGACTAGCTGTCGCACTTCACGATGTCAGTCCCGGTAGGGCTGTAATGGGACGTCGAAGGCGCGTTGGTCGCCTCCGATCTCGAGGACTCCGCGCCGAATCGGTTGGAAGGCGTCCCGAGACCGTCCGCGGTCGACGGCAAGCGAGATGTCGGCCACGGAGCTGTTGACGACCTCGTGGCGGTGGCCTGCGGGGTCGGAGTACTCCCAGCCGACAGTTGCCGCGAGCGAGACCTCGGCCCGGATGCGTACTGCGAGACCGGAACCGGTGAGCCCGATGGTGGCACCGTGGTCGGACAAGGCGACGGATGTGCCCCTGGCGAGCAGCCCGCCTAGGGGGTGGCGGGTGCCGTCGAGCTCGAGGGCACCGAAGGAGGTCCACGGCGCGAGTAGCGGGCCGACCCGCACGCGGCCGA
Organism: Mycobacterium sp.; assembly: GCF_035603715.1. GTDB lineage: Bacteria > Actinomycetota > Actinomycetes > Mycobacteriales > Mycobacteriaceae > Mycobacterium. The sequence goes on from NZ_DATNJW010000666.1 coordinate 2,157, forward strand.
GCACCGCGTCGAGCCAGCCGGTGCCGTCGTCGCCGAGACCGCTGGCCCGCAGCCAGATCCACCGTGCTGCGTGCTCGGTGCCCCAATTGTGGCCGAGCATTCCGGTCCACCCGGTCAGGTCGACCGGTTTGTTGTCGACGACCAGGGTTCCTTCGACGTCGAGATCGGGCACCGGTGACGTCGCCTTGGTGCGTGGGAGGGGCGCGCGGTAGAGGACCGCGGAGCGAAGGTGCTCGAGACCGGATGTCCGGGGAGCGAAGGCAAGATCCCACCGAGCGGAGAGCTGATCGGACTCGACTGACCCGCGGCTGCCCGTTGGTCCTTGGGAGGCGGGCCCGCAGCTGAGACCGAGACCCCCCGGGCTGACGTGGAGATCGTTGATCTTCGTCGCACGCACTCCCGTAGGGCTGAACCAGGTGACCCACAGCGCACCGGTCGGTTCCTTCCCGGGGCGCTTCTGAACGGTGGTCCGCACCCAAAGGGCTTCTGGTTCCGTGGGGTGAACGAGGGCGCAGTAGACGCTTTCATAGTGAGGTCGTGCGTTGGCGACATCAGGGAACCGGACCTTCATGAGGCGTGCGCTCTCACCTACCGCAATTCCCACACCGCAGTGACCGAAAAGCTCACCGTCTGCTGACCGGGCTCCAGCAGAACAATCGCCTGCATGCCGCTCCGGGGCGCTGGAACTCCCGGCGGCAATGCGCCGCCGCCGGAGGCTTCTGACACCGACAGGATCTTGCCCAGTCCGAGCCCGGACAGCTGGGCGTACTGCGCGGCGCGGTCTTTGGCGTCCTGAAAAGCGTGTGCCCGGGCGTCTTTCACCAGCTGCGAATCATCGGCGATGGAGTAGCTGACCGAGTTGATCCGGGTCGCGTCACCGCCGGTTCCGACGATGACGGCCAGCAGGCGCGACGCGCTGCCGGCGGGATGGATCTTGACCCGGATCGAGTTGGCGGCCCGATAGCCGGTGATGGTGCCGCCGGCATTGTCGTATTGGGGTTGCAGGCTCACATCGGTGGTGCTGATGTCCTTGCGGTCGACGCCGGCGTTGGCCAGCGCGTCGATGACCGCCTGCTGGCGGCCGTTGGTCTGATCCATCGCCGCGGTGACGTCGCGGGCGGTGAATTCGATGCCGACATCCGCGGTGAGCGTGTCCGGGACCCCTTGTACGTGGCCGGAGCCGACGACAGTCACCTGGCGCGGGTTGTCACCGACCCGGTCCGGACTGTGATCGCAGGCCGATGCCGCTGCGGCGAGACCCACTGCCAACGCGATACTCAATGGCAGTCTGGCACTTCTCAGGACAGGCATGATGGCACCCTAGCCGCTCCGGCGGTGGGTGATTTCCCGTCTGCGCGCTTCCTCGACCAGGCTGATCCAGACGGTCATCGATACATTCCATGCCGCGGCTACCGCAAGCAGATTCGTGTCGATTCTGCTGAGACGCGGTCCGGCCTCAGCGGAACCGGTCTTCAGGTCACGAGCAAGCAGACTGCCCGGCCCAAAGGAGTCCGGCGTCTTGGTGGTGGTTGCCGCACGGTCACAACCGGATACCGATCCGGCGTATCACTGAACCCAATTACCACTGTAATCACTATTGTCACAGTTTCGAGTCCGTGCGCGTCCGCTGTCGACGACCAACGGGGAAGTCCAGGCACCCATCGGAGGTTTGACGTGTGGGTATTTGCCCGACTCGCACCACTATCGGTGGCGTCCGTAACCGCCATCGGACTCGTCGCTCCGGTCGTCCTGGCTCCTCCAGCGGCCGCAGCGCCCTGCGCGCAGACGGCAACCCCGGCAGCACCGAACCGCATTCAGCCGCTGCCAGGGGCGGCGATGCCGCCGGTAGAACATGTGCCGACAGGGCGAATGCCCCGCGGCGCACAGAACCAGGCAATGCCGTCCAGGCTGGGTCCGCTCCCAGCGGCCTTGGACCCGGTGGCGCCGGGTGCTCTGAACTTCGCGCCGATGCAACAGGAAGGCGCGGTGCTGCCCTTGCCCGTGCCAGGGCTTCCCGGTCCGGCAGGCCAACAGGTGCCGAACCTCACGGGCCCCACGACCGGGGCCCCTGCTGCGGCGGTCGCGGCTCCGACGACAACGATCGTCAGCTGGATTGACGGGCCCAACAGCCCGAACAACACCTACACCCGCTTCGCCATCTCGGGCGCCGATCTGGGGATTATCTGGGACAACGGCCAAACCGGCGTGAACGACCAGGTGCTCATGGCATTCGGCGACACGTTCGGCGATTGCAGCGTCGCCGGCCAGCAATGGCGGAGCAACACCTTGTTTCGCAGCGCGGACCGCAATCTGTCCGACGGAGTGTCGGTGCCAAATCCCGCGTTCGGCAACGTCTACGCCGGTTCGCCGGTCCTGTCCGCGACTCCACCGGGATCGAACTTCTCAAGACAGATCATTGCCAGTCTCAATCTCGCCGCAACCGAAGTGACCATCATCCCAACCGCTGGAATCTCGGTGGGGACAACGCAGTACGTCAATTTTATGTCGGTCAAGCAGTGGGGCAATCCGGGCCAATGGACCACGAACTTCTCGGCAATCGCGGTGTCCACCGACAACGGCGAAAATTGGACCGCCAGCCGCGGAACCGTCCGTCCGAGCTTCTTTTTCAGCGTACCCAGCGTCTGGTTCAACTGGGGCAACCAGAATTTTCAGCAGGGGGCGTTCGTCCGACGCGACGGTTACCTGTACTCATACGGCACCCCGTCCGGACGCTCGGGCTCGGCATATGTGTCGCGCGTCCCCGAGAATGCTGTGCTGGACCTCAGTCAGTACGAATACTGGAGCCAACCGTGGTGGAATTTCTTCGGAGCAGGATCCTGGGTCGCAAACAGTCCCTGGGCCGCCACGCCGGTCATTTCGGCTCCGGTGAGCGAGATGTCGGTGCAGTACAACGATTACCTCAATAAGTACGTCGTGCTCTACACCGACGCTTCGAACAATGTCGTGATGCGGACATCGGACAATCCACAGGGACCGTGGAGCGCAACGCAGACCCTTGTGACGTCAACACAAGTTCCCGGCGGCATTTACGCCCCGTTCATCCACCCCTGGTCGGCCGGCCACGACCTCTACTTCAACCTCTCGCTGTGGTCGACGTACAGCGTAATGTTGATGCACACCACGCTGCCCTAGCCGCTCTTCGAAGGCTGAGCCGATCATTAGACAGACCGCGACGATAGTCCTGACGACGCTGGCAGAAGCCCTCGCAGTACTTTCCGCACCGACAGCGGCGCATGCGAATCCCGTTGTACCGCAACCAGACACACCCTGTTCGTCCAATCTCGCCAACGCGATGATTCAGCTTCCGGATCAGAAAATAAACCTGGTGTGCCAGCAGCAAGCAAACGAGGACTACCAATGGGGAATCGTCACCTCCGATTACCCCAGCAGTGATCGATGGTTGACCTATGGACCCCAACTGACGCTGCGCGGCGAGGGAACTCGCAACTACAACCTACGGTCAGGCGACTGGATCGCCCTCCCACAAGACCCCGACAGCCAGTGCATCGAGGAGCAGGTAGTCGTGGTCCGTGCAGGAGTTGTAAGTTCGCCCCAAGTAGCGGCCGGGGCGACAGGGCAGCAGCTCTCGTTTCGGGTGTTACCCAATCTCTTCTCGATAATGATGAAGGGCTACTGCCTTTGGACGAAGGTGACCTCCTGATAACCGGCGTTGGCACCACTTTGGGGCACATCGACGACTGGATGACGAGGAATCACGTGTTCGCCGTTGCCTAGCTCCCTAGTCGCCAACGACGGGCGCCGAGTTGGCATCGCCGTTCAGGGCGCTGTGCCGGCGGCCCCACATCAGGTAATAGGTCAGCGCCACCGCCAACCATCCGCTGAACGCGATCCAGGTGTACCAATGCAGGCTGAACAGGATGTAGGCGCAGGCTGCGATCGACAACACCGGGGTCACCGGATAACCCGGCACCTTGAAGCCACGCGGCAGCTCCGGCTCCTGAATCCGCAGGATGATCACTCCCGCTGACACCACGATGAACGCCGTGAGCGTGCCGATCGACACGATTTCGGCCAGCCGGTCCAACGGCACGACCGCGGCCAGCAACGCCACCGCGAACGCCACGATCATGGTGTTACGCACCGGCGTCATCGTGCGCGGGTTCACCTTGGCGAACGTTGCTGGCAGGAGGCCGTCGCGACCCATCGTGAACAGGATCCGAGTCTGGCCGTACAGCGTCACCAGCGTCACGGAGAATATCGAAATCACTGCTCCAGCGGCCACAATGGTGCTGCCGACGGTGTTGCCGGTGATGTGGTCCAGGATCACCGCCAGCGACGCTTCCTGATCTTTGAAATCCTGCCAGCGCTGCGCCCCGATGGCGGCAACCGAGACCAGCATGTGGATTGCCGTGACGATCAGCAGGGCGGCGATGATCGCGCGCGGCATGGTGTGTTGCGGGTCCTTCACCTCGTCGCCCGCGGTGGACACCGCGTCGAGACCGATGTAGGCGAAGAAGATCGTGCCGGAGGCCAAGCTGATGCCGGATAAGCCGAAGGGCGCCAGGTCCTTGAAGTTGCTCGCGTTGAACGCGGTGAACGCGATCACCGAGAACAACACCAGCACGCTGAGCTTGATCATCACCATCACGGCATTCGCTTTGGCGGATTCGCTTGAACCCCGGATCAACAGCAGCGCGCACATTGCCACGAGCGCGATCGCCGGTACGTTCAGGAAGCCAGGTTCTGGGTCCCAGGGTGCCGCTGAAATAGCATGTGGCAGAACAAAACCAAAGACATTGCCAAGAAACTTGTTGAGATACTGGCTCCAGCCGACGGCGACCGCGGCGGTGGACACACCGTACTCGAGCAGCAAACAGGCCGCGACTCCCATCGCCGCGAACTCTCCGAGCGTGGCGTAGGCATAGGAGTAG
>NZ_DATNJW010000667.1:0-2187 GCF_035603715.1 Mycobacterium sp.
GGCTGCGTGATCGCATTAGTGCCGGCCGACCGGGTGGCGGCCGTTGGTGACGCCGTGCGGTCGCGTGCGCTGTCGGCGGGATACGAGGATCCGGCGATTTCTCCGACGTATGCCGCTGCTGGCGCGGGCGCTGAGTAGTACTGACGCTATCGGCGCACGGCCCGGTAGATCGAGATCGATCCGCTTAGGGTCTCGAACACATGGGTTTCGTCGACACTCTCGAAGCCCACATCGGTCATTAATTCGGGTAGGACGCCCCGCGCGTTGGGCTCAGTAACGTCGTAACCGTCACCCTTCTGCACGAGGCGAAACCTCTTTCGCATCTTCGCCGTGCGTTGCAGTCCGTAGTCTGCGACGTGCAAACTACCGCCAGATGGAAGCGTCTGGTAGATCGCGGCCAGGCCAGCGCGTTTCTCCTCCAGAGGCACCTGATGAAACACCAACGACGACAGCATTTTTGTCACGCCACGACCGCGTAGGAGATCGGCGCTATCGCGCGCGTATCCGGCCAGGAGCTCTACCCGTGGTGCCACTCCCGCAAGCTTGGCCCGAGCCCGCTGCCGAATCGCGGCGTCGGGGTCAACGCCGATCAGCGTCGCCGAAGAGCAGGCCCGCGCCACCAGACGGAGCTGCGTACCAGTGCCGCACCCGATGTCGGCAATGACGTCACCGGGCGCGGGAGCAACTTGCGCCAGCAGCGCTGGCCGCCATCGTCGAGTACCCGTCAGCAGGAAGCTCAACGCGTCGTAGGTCCACAATTGCGGCGCTGCCGGCACGAAGTCGTGTGCAGATGGCTCAGCCATTCACCGACATTAATGCGTGAACGATGGCGCGGGCGCCACATGAGTCACGTCAGGGTCGGGGTGGCCGTTGTGCCCACCTCACAGCGACAACCGACCACGGCCCGCAAATTTGTCGCTCAGAGGTGGGCACAACGGCCCATGGTCAGCTCATGTTGCGGGAGTGAACCGAATCGCACGCAGGCCTAGATCCTTCACGGCCTCGGCGAACTGATCGCGGGTCGGCATCTGGTGGTCACGGAATCCGATGCCCATCACGCGCTCGGCGCGCTTGACGCCGTAGGACTCGGCGCAGCGCGCATACAGGTCGGCGACGTGCGCGGTGTCGGTGATGAGTTCGCCGCGCATCGCCGTCGTCGCCCCGTCGTGCAGCACCTGTGCGGGGGCGCCGTCGCGGAAGTTGACCTTCCAGCTCGCACCGGTCAACGCGTAGAGGATGCCGTCGATCAGATGGGCAGTCAGCACAATCGAATAGGGGCGTCCGCTCTTGCGGCCTTTGAAGTCCACCACCATGAACTGGTGGCGCGCCGCACCGGCGAACGGGGTGCGCAGTAGGAGCGTCAGAATCGGATTGACCACCAGGCGCAGGAACGCCTGGGGTGGATGTGACTGGGTGATCGGATTTGACTGGTCGGTCATGACCTCACGGTAGCTGCCAGCCGACGGTAAAGCTGTGCCGCAGGACCAGATCGGTGAGGACATCTGTGCGCTCGGCGAGCGGCCACGACTCATGGGTGAACGGCTCGAGAGCGAAGAAGGCGTAGTTGATCGACGTTTCCGGCGTGGTGCGCGGCCGGTAGACGATCGCGTCCAGGGCGTCGGGTGCGGGCCACCACCGCTTGACGGCGTCGGCCAGCCGGTGGCAGGTGGCCCACACGTCGGGGTGCTGGCCGGTGTTGATCTGGTCGTCGACGCCGAGCACGTCGAGGTTGGCCTCGGTGCGCAGGTCCAGGACGCGCAGGTGCCGGGCGGCGACCAGTCGCACCAGCTGGTGGTCGGCGTGGTCGGTGGGAATCATCAGACCCGTGGGCCGGTAGCGTTCCCGGAACGCGCCGACCAGAGTGCTTGCGGCATAACGTGTTCGGAATGACCCGGACTCCGGGTCGAAGCGGTAGCGGGCGGTCGGAAACCCGGCCCAGCTCCACTCGGCGGGTGCGGCCGCCTCGACGCGCCACAGTTCGGTGCCGGCGTCGACACGTCGACGGCGCAGGCCGACCGGGCGGGCGTCGGGCAGCGGCTTGTGGTAGCCGGCCGGAAGGTCAGGCACCGACAGCGGCGAGCATCCGCCACGCAGTTTCGGCGGTCTTCGGTCGGCGCAACGCCTCGGCGATCGACGAGCCGCCCAGTTCGTCGTGCGTCAGACGCATGATCCGGTCGGCGGCCAGCG
>NZ_DATNJW010000668.1:0-2407 GCF_035603715.1 Mycobacterium sp.
CGAGGACCTGCTGGATGCGGGCAAGGCCTTCGGGCTGAAGCCGTCGGCGATCCTGCCCGCGTACGGCATGGCGGAGACGACGCTCGCGGTGTCGTTCTCCGAGTGCAACGCCGGCCTGGTCGTCGACGAGGTCGACGCCGATCTGCTCGCTGCGCTGCGGCGCGCCGTCCCGTCCAGCAAGGGCAACACCCGGCGGCTCGCATCACTCGGTCCGCTGCTGAAGGATCTCGAGGCCCGTGTCGTCGACGAGAACGGCAACGTGATGCCCGCTCGCGGCGTCGGCGTCATCGAGCTGCGCGGCGAATGCGTGACGCCCGGTTACATCACCATGGGCGGTTTCCTGCCCGCGCAGGACGAGAACGGTTGGTACGACACCGGCGATCTGGGTTATCTGATGGAGAACGGCCACGTCGTGGTCTGCGGCCGCGTCAAGGACGTCATCATCATGGCGGGCCGCAACATCTACCCGACCGACATCGAGCGCGCCGCAGGCCGCGTCGAGGGTGTCCGCATCGGCTGCGCCGTCGCCGTCCGGCTGGACGCCGGGCACTCGCGCGAAACCTTCGCCGTCGCCGTGGAATCCAACGCCTGGCAGGACCCGGTCGAGGTGCGGCGCATCGAGCACCAAGTGGCCCACGAGGTCGTCACCGAGGTCGACGTGCGGCCGCGCAACGTCGTCGTGCTCGGCCCCGGCACCATCCCGAAGACGTCGTCGGGCAAGCTGCGCCGGGCGAACTCGGTCACTCTCGTTACGTAGCAGCCGAGCGCCGGCTTCGAGTCAGCTCTTCGAGAGTTGTTGGGGGCAGTAATATTTCGCTGCAATCATGGCGAAGTTGGATGCTTCTTCCATGGTGAACCCCGCATTCCGGACCTTCACCTCGTGCACCAGTTCCAGAGCCGATTCGCCGTTGTTCAGGCACCCGCACACCGATTTGCCGGCGGTGATTGCTTGAGCCGGGCTGGGATAATGAATGCCGACTTTCTGTATGGCAGACAAGAAGCCCGCGTCGTCGCCGGTAGCGTCGTCCGGATCGGCGTACGCCGGTGCCGCGACAGCGATCACGATGCCAACGCCGAGTGCCACAAGTAGTGCTCTCATAACCCGCCCTTTCTCTTGAATCATGTTGTCCCCTAGCCCAACTGCGAATCTGGAGGGACGACTTTGGCCTTGCTTTTGGACAGATGCACCGCGTGGACGCCGGGTTTCGTCGCCAGTTGTTCGAGCAGACTGTCGAGACCGTCTTGGTCGACCGTGTGGTGCTGTACGCTTTCGGGCTTCTCCGATATTTGTGCGACCAAACGCTTCAGTTGCTCGGGCGACTGGTTGCCTTTGAGGTCCTTGAGCGGGGTGAGGCGGCGGACGCCACTGTTGGCTACGACGGTGGGGCCTCCGGCTCCGATTGCGCTGCCGAGCATTCCCGCCGCGGGCATTGAACTCAACATGCTTCCTTCGGCAATCGCCGCCGGCGACACGGCTTCCGGCCCGCCGGCGGACAGAGCGGCAGCGACCGTTCTGACCGCCGGTGTGGCGGTCGCCCAGCTGGGAGGGACTGACAACTTTCCCACCAGAGTGCCGGAATTGCCCATATCCGCCGACACTGAGCTGGTCAGCCAGCCCCGACTCCACCAGGGTCCGGTAAGTCCGCCTCCCAGACCCTCTTTCGGTATCGCGCCGAACCCAGGCGCGGGCGTGAACTTGAGAAACTGCGATACGGGGAAGTTAGTGAGCAGCCCGAGGTCGTTGAACCCGGTAGTGAAGCTAAGTGGAGTCTTGATCGCGTTGAAAAGCGCCGTGTACGTTGATGCCCCAGTTGGCCCAAACAGGCTGTTCAGCAGGCCGTTGAGGGTGTCCGTGTAGTCGGTGGACAGGTTTGCCAGCCATTGCAGCAGCGGCGATCCTGTGGAGGCCGCTGCGGTCGCAGCCGTCTGAGCGCTGGACCCGGCCTGAGTGGCAGCGGCTTGGGTTACGGCGGCCGACTGCGCCGCGGTGCCCGCGGTGTTGGTTGTTTGTGGCGGCTCGGTATAGGGCGTCAGCTTGGAGGCGGCCGCCGAGGAGGCGGCGTAGGTATCCATCGCCAGGGCGTCCTGCGCCCACATTTCGCTGTACAGGGCTTCGGTGGCGGCGATCGCAGCGTTGTTCTCCCCAATGATGTTGGTGGACACGAGCGATGCCAGCTGACTGCGGTTCGCTGCGATCTCCGCCGGCGGCACGTGGGCGGCGAATGCCGCGTCGTATGCGCTCGCTGCCGCGGTGGCCTGGCTGGCGGTTTCGGCGGCCTGCGCGGCGGTGCCCTGCATCCAACTCAGGTATGGAGCTACCGCGGCCGCCATGCTGAGCGACGTCGGGCCTAGCCAGGGTCCACTGGTCAATGATGAGATCACCGACGAGTAGGACGCCGCGGTGGAC
>NZ_DATNJW010000669.1:0-3725 GCF_035603715.1 Mycobacterium sp.
TGCGGATGCGGCCGGATTCGTCGGCGTCGATGCAGCCGAACGCACTTGCTTCGGCACGGGGCACCCGGATCCCCGCGACCGTGGCCCCCGCGCCGCTCTCGACGTGGAAGCGCAGCATCTGCTCGGGATCCATCCGGTAGACGTGGTCGGCGCCGAAAACCACGATGTATTCCGGATCCTCGTCGTAGATCAGGTTGAGCGACTGGTAGATCGCGTCCGCAGAGCCGGTGTACCACCGCGGGCCGAGCCGCTGCTGGGCGGGGACCGGGGTGATGTATTCACCGGCCAGACCGGACAGTCGCCAGTTCTGCGAAATGTGGCGGTCCAATGAATGCGACTTGTACTGCGTGAGTACGCAGATCCTCAAATAGCGGGCGTTGACCAGATTGGACAGCACGAAGTCGATCAGCCGATAGGCACCGCCGAAGGGAACCGCTGGCTTGGCGCGGTCGGCGGTCAATGGATACAACCGCTTGCCCTCACCGCCGGCCAGGACAATGCCCAGCACTTGTGGCGCTTCCCTCATGCATCAAACCTAACGGCCATCGCGAACCCCTGCCAGATCAAACACCTGAGTACCCACGCTGACGGACTGTCCATCAACAAAATTGGATGACTTCTCCTAACAGGGTGGCCGAGGCTGCACGGTCCGAGTGCGACTACTACGGTGCCGGGTATGCGCGTGGCGATGATGACTCGGGAGTACCCGCCGGAGGTCTATGGCGGAGCCGGGGTACACGTGACCGAGCTCGTCGCACAACTGCGCAAGCTGTGCCAGGTTGACGTGCACTGCCAAGGGGCGCCGCGCCCGGAGGCGTTCGCGTACCAACCCGACGCACAATTGCGCGGCGCCAACCCGGCGCTCTCGACCCTGTCGACCGATCTGGTGATGGCGAATGCGGCCGCGGAGGCCGACGTCGTCCACAGCCACACGTGGTACGCCGGGATGACCGGACACTTGGCGTCGTTGCTCTACGGCGTCCCCCATGTGCTGACCGCACATTCGCTGGAGCCGTTGCGGCCGTGGAAGGCCGAGCAACTCGGTGGCGGCTACCGGATCTCGTCATGGGTGGAGCAGACCGCGGTGAACGCCGCCGACGCGGTGATCGCGGTCAGCTCCGGCATGCGCGAAGACGTGCTGCGGGTCTATCCGACGGTCGATCCCAACCGGGTGCATGTCGTGCGCAACGGGATTGACACCGACGTCTGGTATCCGGCCGACGCGCTGGAATCGTCGCCGGGCGAGTCGGTCCTGACCGACATCGGCGTCGACCGCGGCCGGCCCATCGTCGCATTCGTCGGGCGGATCACCCGCCAGAAGGGCGTCGCGCACCTGTTGGCCGCCGCACACGATTTCGATCCTGAGGTGCAGTTGGTGCTGTGCGCCGGAGCCCCCGATACACCGGAAATCGCCGCCGAGGTGAGTGCCGGGGTGGCCGAACTCTCCGACTCACGCACCGGCGTGTTCTGGGTGCGGGAAATGCTGCCCATCGGCAAGATCCGCGAAATACTATCGGCGGCAAATGTTTTCGTGTGCCCTTCGGTGTACGAGCCGCTGGGGATCGTTAACCTCGAGGCGATGGCCTGCGGCACCGCTGTGGTGGCGTCGGACGTGGGCGGCATACCCGAGGTGGTCGACGACGGGGTGACCGGCTCGCTGGTGCACTACGACGCCGACGACGCGGCTGGTTACCAGGCCAGAATCGCCACAGCGGTCAACGCACTGATCGCCGACCCGGAGAAGGCGGAGCGCTATGGCCGAGCGGGGCGGCAGCGTTGCATCGCGGAGTTCTCCTGGGCGCAGATCGCGCAGCAGACGCTGGAGATCTACCAGAAGGTGTGCGCGTAGCGGCGGGTTTAGCTGGTGACGCCCTTGAGCTCGTCGCCCAGTGCAGCGGCTTCATCGGGTGTCAGCTCGACGACTAGTCGACCACCGCCCTCCAGCGGTACCCGCATCACGATGCCGCGCCCCTCCTTCGTCGCTTCCAGTGGACCGTCACCGGTCCGGGGCTTCATCGCCGCCATCGAGCGCTCCCTCCAGATTCGAGCTGGCCCGTCAACTGCACATTCACCCCTCCATTGTTCCCTATCGGCCCGGGTAGGTGTACATGACCTCCGGCTCGGCGTTTCACGCGGCGGTGGAAGGCACCCAGCACGCTCGCAGGTGATCGTCGACCATCCCGGTCGCTTGCATCAGCGCGTACGCGGTCGTGGGACCGACGAAGCGGAACCCGCGGCGCTTCAATTCGCGCGCCATGGCGGTGGATTCCGGCGTGGTAGCGGGGACGTCGGCAATGGTCACGGGTCGCGGTCGCTTCGCCGGTGCGAACGACCAGAGCAGCTCTGAGAGGTCGACCCCAGTGTCGACGGTGGCCCGCGCATTGGCGATGGTCGCCTCGATCTTGGCGCGGTTGCGGACGATGCCCTGGTCGGCCATCAGGCGGGCCACGTCGGCATCGGTGAATCGGGCGACCTTCTCGATGTCGAAGCCGGCGAAGGCCTGCCGGAAGTTCTCCCGTTTGCGCAAGATGATCAGCCAAGACAGGCCGCTTTGGAAGGCCTCCAGACTCATCCGTTCAAACAGCGGCACCCGCCCACGCAGTGGCTGGCCCCACTCCTTGTCGTGGTAGTCGCGGTACAGCTCGAAGTCCGGGCTGTCGGGCCGCCCAACCGCCCAGTCGCAGCGGACCAGGCCGTCGTCGGGCGCGGTCATGTCTGCTCCTGCTCGTCGTCGACGTCGGTGCCGTGTCGCTCGTCATCGGCTTCCACCTCGGCGGCGGCAACGGCATGCACCGAGGACAGCTGGCCACGCAGTTGGTCGAGTTCCTGGCCGAGCCGGTCCAGTACCCAGTCCACCTCGCTGGTCTTGTAGCCGCGCAGGGTCTGAGTGAACTTGACCGAGTCGACGTCGGCGCCGGTGACGCCGGACGCCGGCAGGACCGTCGGCGTCGTCCCCCGCGGCAGCGGTGGCAGCGGCTCGCCGCGGCCGAACAGCAGACTGGCCACCCCGAACAGCACGATCGCTACCAGGACCAAGACCACCACGTAGAGCAACACCAACGCCACGGCACCGATATTGCCTTATCGGTCCGACGCCGTCGTGCAAGTCCTACGGCCGGCGCGGTCGAACGGCGTTCATCGGCGGCCGGTCGGCCAGCGACACCGCCGAGGTGCGCGGCGCGTATCCATCGCCGTCGACGAAGAACTGCGTCAAGCCAACGCCGGAGTCGGGGATGCCGCAGCGGGACAGCAGCGTGGCGACGACTTGACGGCTCATCGGACCCAGCTCGGCCAGCGGCCGGTTGCGGTGTGCCCGCACACCGAGGTTCACCTGCGCGATCGCGTCGAGACCCAGCCGGTCGTAGGTGTCGATCAGCAGGCCGATCTCCACGCCGTAGCCCGGGGCGAACGATAGCGAGGCCAGCAGCTCCCGGGTGGCCGCGTACTCCCCGCCCAGCGGCTGCAATATGCAGCCCAGCTCGGGGCGCAGCGCCGCCAGCAACGGCCGCGCGGCCAGCTCGGTCACCCGGCCCCCACCGGTGGAGGGCGCACTGCCATCCGCGTCGTCGACGCCGTCGGCCTCGCGGACCATCAGGGGCCGCCGGTAGAAGCTTTTGACCAGGTGAATGCCGTCGCCGGTAAGCAGCGGGTCGACCAGCCACGGCACGAACATCGGGTGCGGGTCGACCAGGTCGGAGTCAACGAACACGACGATGTCGCCGCTG
>NZ_DATNJW010000670.1:0-7056 GCF_035603715.1 Mycobacterium sp.
CTACATTCTGTGGCTGTACCAACGGGTGATGACCGGCCCCGTCACCGAAGGCAATGAGCGGATCCGTGACCTCGTGCCGCGCGAAATCCTGGTCGTCGCACCGCTGATCGCGCTGCTGCTGGTGCTGGGGATCTACCCGAAACCGGTGCTCGACATCATCAACCCCGCGGTGGGGAACACCATGGCGACCATCGGTCAGCAGGACCCCCCACCGATCGTGCGGCCAGGCACTGCGCACCTACCCGGTATGGCGGAAGGACCGCGCCGATGACGTCTCTACCTGTGCCCACGCCCAGCGTCGAATATGGGCTGCTCTCACCGATATTCATCGTCTTCGGTGTTGCGGTGGCGGGCGTGCTCGTCGAGGCGTTCGTGTCCCGGCGAGCGCGCTACGGCGTCCAGGTTGTGCTGGCAATCGGCGGTTTGATCGCCGCGGCCGTCGCCGACGTCATCGTCGCCAGGCAGCTCGACCCCCCGGGCCGCTACGCGGTCCTGCACGCGCTGGCTGTCGACGGTCCGGCGCTGCTGCTGCAGGGTGCCATCCTGCTGGTCGCCATACTCGCTGTGATCTTTTTCGCCGAGCGACACCACGGCGACAATCCGGCCGCCGGTCCCGGCGCCGCGACCGCGACCGCGACCGTCCACGTCCCTGCCGGATTGGAAGCCTTTACGCCGCAGGCATCTGCGGTGCCGCATAGTGCCGCCGAGCATGAGGCGGAGCGGGCCGGGGCAAGCCAGACCGAGCTCTTCCCGCTGACCATGCTGGCGGTCGGCGGCATGCTGGTGTTCCCAGCGGCCAACGACCTGCTGACCATGTTCGTGGCGCTCGAAGTGCTGTCGCTGCCGCTGTATCTGTTGTGCGGGCTGGCCCGCCACCGGCGGTTACTGTCGCAGGAAGCAGCGGTGAAGTACTTCCTGCTGGGTGCCTTTTCGTCAGCGTTCTTCCTGTATGGGGCTGCGTTCCTCTACGGCGCCACCAACACGCTGTCGCTACCGGGCATCGCCAAATCACTGGCGGCCGGCAACAGCCACTCGATGGCGCTGATCGGTGTTGCGCTGCTATCGGTCGGGCTGTTGTTCAAAGTCGGTGCTGTTCCCTTCCATTCGTGGATTCCCGACGTTTACCAGGGCGCGCCCACCCCGATCACCGGGTTCATGGCCGCGGCCACCAAAGTCGCCGCGTTCGGCGCCCTGCTGCGGGTCGTCTACGTCGCGCTACCGCCGCTGCACGACCAGTGGCGGCCGGTGTTGTGGGCCATCGCGATACTGACCATCGCCGTCGGCACGATCACCGCGGTGACCCAGACCGACATCAAGCGGATGTTGGCGTACTCGTCGATCGCGCACGTGGGTTTCATCCTCACCGGTGTGATCGCCGACAACACAGCGGGCCTCGCGGCGACGATGTTCTATCTTGTCGCTTACAGCTTCAGCACAGTCGGCGCATTCGCGGTCGTGGGTCTGATCCGCAACGCGCACGGCGAAGAAGACGCCACCTTATCGCACTGGGCGGGACTCGGGCAGCGCTATCCCGTTGTCGGCCTGCTCTTTTCGATGTTCCTGCTGGCCTTCGCTGGAATCCCGCTGACCAGCGGGTTCATCAGCAAGTTCGCGGTGTTCCAGGCAGCGGCCAAAGGCGGCGCGGTGCCGCTGGTCATCATCGGTGTGATCGGCAGCGCAGTGGCCGCCTATTTCTATGTGCGGGTGATCGTGCAGATGTTCTTCACCGAGCCGCACGCCGAGCCGGTACACGTCGTCATGCCCAGCTTCTGGAGTAAGACGGCCATCGCGGTGTGCGCGTTGATCACCGTCGGATTGGGCATCTTCCCGCAGCCTCTGCTCGATCTCGTCCGGCAGGCCGCGCAGTTCCTGACATGACACCGGCGCTGGTTCTCAGCGACGACAACGGCCCGGTTCGGGTTTTGACCATGAACCGGCCCGAAGCACGAAACGCCTTGAGCCCGAATCTGATCGGGACACTGTACGCCGCGCTGCGCGAGGCCGACGATGACACGGCGGTGCGAGCGGTGGTACTCACCGGCACCGACCCGGCATTTTGCGCCGGCGTCGACCTCAAAGAGGCGCAGCGGCTCGGCTCGGTCTATTTCGAGCAGTTTCAGAACCAGAGCTGTATTCGCCAAACGGGCCAGATGCGCACGCCGATCATCGCCGCCATCAACGGCGCGGTGTTCACCGGCGGGCTGGAGATGGCGTTGGGCTGCGATTTTCTCATCGCTTCCGAGCGCGCGGTTTTCGCCGATACCCATGCCCGCGTGGGGATCCTGCCCGGCGGTGGGATGACGGCGCGGCTTCCACACGTAGTCGGCGCGGCGATGGCCCGCCGGTTGTCGATGACCGGCGAGGTGGTCGACGCCACACGTGCCGAGCGAATCGGACTGGTCACCGAGGTCGTGCCGCACGATCAGCTACTAGCCCGCGCGGTTGAACTGGCCGGCCAGATCGCTGAAGTGCCTGCGCCAATCATGGCTGGCCTCAAGGAAATCTACGTCACCGGCTCCGCCGCGGTCACGGATCCGGCCCTTGCCGCCGAGCAAGCCATCGCCGGGGCACAAACGCTGGATCGCGACGGGTTGAAAGAACGCTTCGCCGAAATCAGCGCGCGCAACCGCGGCCAGATGCAGCAGCCCTAGGTGAGCAGAGGGCTGTAGTCGGTCGGCGGGTCGACCAAATTCATTGATCGGTACAACTTCTCAGTGACGGCCGGGCTGCTCTCCGCCGCGGACAACACCGCCTCGCGGAAGTCCAGCAGTTCTTTGGACGCCGCATGATCGGGATCTCCATTGTCCATGTAAAGATCGTTGAACTGGTTGGATGCCCACATCGGTCCGATGTGGGCAGCGGTGGCGGCGAAGAATCGCCGGCTCAGATCGCCATTCCCCTCGGTTAGGCAGTCGCGCAGCGCGGTCGCCTCGAGCGCGGCCACCGTCATGCCCTGGCCGTAGATCGGATTGGTACTGCAGATCGCGTCGCCGAACACCAGGAAGCCCGCAGGAAAGCGATCCATCTGGTCGTAGCGTCGCCAGATCGCGCCCGGGTAGCGGAAGACCGAGATCTCGCTGATCGGCTCACCTCGCTTCAGCGCCCGCAACAGCCCGGGCGGTGCGAATTGGGTGGCCATCCGGATCATGCCGGTCAGGTCGTTGGGTGGTTCGTTGTCCGCCAACCGGGTCAGTGTGAAAATCCAGGTGTCGTGCTCGTACACCGAAAATGCGCCGCCGGTGGGCTTTTTCGGCTCGGGAACGACAAAGGTCATCCGCTCTTTGATGATCCCCTCCGGGATACGCATCTGCAGGCTGGTGTAGTTCGCGTTGGTGGTCGAGCGCTCGGCGACCGGTCGTCCGCAGCCCAGGTCGTCCAGGAAGGCCGGAGTGCGTGCGCTGCGACCCATCGCATCGACAAGCAGGTCGGCGTTGAGCTCCCGCTTCGCGCCGCTGTCGCGGTCCACGATGTTCGCACCGGTGACTCGCTGCGGAGTCGGTGCGATCGGCTCGACGAAGTCATGGCCGTCCAGGATCTCGACGTTGTCGATGGCGCCGACGCGCTGCCTGACGTGCGACTCCAGCAGCGGGCGGCTCAACAGGTGCAGCTTGACCGCCGAGGGGTCACTGAATTTGCCCTCTCGGCTCAGTTCGTGTCCGGCCAGCCGAATGGACACCCGGGACAAGTCGCCGTCGTCGCAGACCTCCGCGCCCCCGGCGATCAGGTCGTCATGGATGCCGGGGAACAGTCGCGCCAGCTCGTCGGCGCCACGACTCCACAACACGTGGAAATGGCGGCCTTGCGGAACTCCGCGGCGCTGGTCAGCGGCGTCAGGCAGGTTGTCCCGTTCGACCACCGTCACCGTGCCGTAGAACTCGCTGAGCACCCGAGCCGCGAGCAACCCGCCCATCCCCGCACCGCAGACGACAGCCTGCTCTCCCAGTTTCGTCACCGATTGCCCCCTCGCCGACCACCCTAGTGTCGACCGTACCGAGATAGTTAATTAATTAGGCCGAAACCGTTAAGGCGGAGTCGCCAATCATGGCTGCCCGCAAGGAAAATCTCATCGTCGGCCCGAGCGGCCGGGATTACTAGACCGCTGCGATGGTCTCGAGATCGAGCGCACCCATATCGTCGAGCGCAACTGCCGCCAGGTCCGGCCGCAATACGCTCAGCTCTTCGAGTTCCACGTCCGCGCGCCGCTGCACCAATAACGGGATGAAATCCCTCACCCGGCTGCTTTGGAACTGCGAATATGCATGCCGCACCACGGCGGTGACGTGGTCCATCGGGAGAGCTGAATACTTCTCGGCGAGACGACGCTCCAGGTCGTCAATTAACGCCCGCTCTTCTTGCGGCACCCCGATATTGTTGCCCCCATCCGGGAGCCGGTCAAGGCGTTGCACGCAAGCAGATTTTGATACGACGCAAACTCCAGCTACGTCGCTAACCATCGTCGTCTCGCAGATATGGACGCGTGGCCAGCAGATATACCGCAAACACGGCAAGCGGCGCCAGCAACGGCAACCATGGCAAACGCAATGGGAATGCGGTCGCAACCAGGCCTACCAGGGTAAACGCCACCGCTGCGACCATCGTTGCGCCACTGACCGAGTCGAGTCCGGCGCCGTTACTGGCCGCATGCCGCAGCACCACGTAGGCGGCCGCCGACAATCCGGACACCGCAGCGACCGTGGCCGGCGGCCCGGACAGCGCAATCGTGATCACGGTGAGCAATACCGCAAGCGTGGCCACCGGGCGAACCAGCACCGCGATCGCCACCGCGGCCACGGCCGATGTCGCCGCGACCCGGGTCGATCCGTGCGCTCCGATGCCGACCGCGGCCACCATCAGCACACCGCACGCCGTTGACAAGGCGTGCGCCGCCAACTGTGCGCCGCCCCTCACGACCGACGCCCGGTCAGCGGCCGCCGATGATCGGGGACGGCCCGCATCGACTGATCCAGGGTGCGATCCGCCCGCCAGGCCACCACGTCAACGCCAACGGTCCCCATATCGCGGTACATGGCCGAACGCTGCAGCGCCCACATCCGGTCGACCAATGGGTCCTGGGCGGCGGGAAACGGGGCGCCCTGCAAGACGTCGACCGCCACCACCACGTGACCGCGACGACGCAGGTCGATCAGCGCCAGCGCGAATTCGGTATCGAGCAGCGTCGAGAACCCGACGACGATCGCGCCGGTCGGAATTGCCGCCCGCGGAGCCAATGTTCCAGTGGTGCTTTCGTATTCATCACCGGCGTCGAGAACGGTGTCGAGCACGCGGTAGAACTGGCGCTGTCCGATATCGGCGCCCAGCCAGCGGGGCCTTCTACCACCGAGCGCGACGATGCCCGCCCGATCACCGTTGCGCAGCGCGGTCTGCACCACCTGGGCGGCGCCGCGGACTATCCGCTCGGTGGCGACCGTCGCGGGCCCGACAGGCTGCGGATAGCCGTCGATCAGCACAACCACGTCCGCGGACCGGTCGGTCAAGCGCTGAGTCACGTGCAGGCGGCCGCGACGGGCGCTCACCGGCCAGTTGACGGTGCGCAGTTGGTCGCCCGGCACGTAGGTGCGGATGTCGGCATATTCGACGCCGCGGCCGATGTGCCGGGTCAGGTGGATGCCCAGCCGGTCGAGCAGTTCGGTGGGCGGCAGCGCCGTCGGCTGTGGCGGCGTCATCGGGAAGACGGTCACCTCGGCCGCGTCGACGGTTCCCGTGCCGACCAGTAACCCGCCGTGCGCGACGACCTCGACCGTGGCGCGCACGGGATAGCGTCCCCAACGTTCGGCGCCGGCGGCCAGCGTCTGGCGCCGGTCAGATGTTCGCCGGACAACCTCGAGCTGCATGCCATCGATCGCAGACATCGTGAGTTCTACTGCGGCGCCTAAGGTTTGAGTGTCGGCCCAGCAGGTCAGCTGGGTCTGCTCGGTTTCGAAGCAGCGCTGCGACCCGGGTTCGGCGTGCACGTTGACTTTCGGCAGCGGCCGCTGCCAGCTGATCGAACAGAGCACACCGAGCAGCGGGGCGGCGAACGCGATGAGCTGCCAGCACGGACTGATCAAGCCCACCGCCAGGGCGAACGCAGCGCACGTGGCGGTCGCGCGCGTCAATGTTGATGCGCGCCAACGTAGCTGAACTTCCCGAATGTCGGCCACCCGGATTTACTGCGGGCCGCCGCGCGCTCGTGGAACCGGCAACCGCCGCAACAGCTCCTCGACGATGTCCGAACCCTGGATCTTCCTCACCCACATCTCCGGCCGCAACGTGATCCGATGCGCCACAGCCGGGGTGGCGAGTGCTTTGATGTCTTCGGGGATCACGTAATCGCGACCGAGAAGCAGCGCGCGAGCCCGCGCGAGCTGCACCAGATCGATCTCCGCACGCGGGCTGGCCCCCACCGCCACCTGTGGGTGGTGTCGAGTCGCGCCGGCCAGCGACACCACATAGTGCAGAACGTCGTCGTGCACGCTCACCTGCTCGACGGACTCGCGCATCGCCAGCAGATCATGGGCGTCCACAACCTGATTGACCGTCGGCTCAGCCGATCCCCGATCCAGACGGCGGCGCAGCATCGAGGTCTCGTCTTGCTCGGAGAGGTATCGCAGTTCGAGCCGAACCGCGAACCGATCCAGCTGCGCCTCCGGCAACGGATAGGTGCCCTCGTATTCGATCGGGTTGTCGGTCGCCAGAACAATGAAGGGTTGGGGCAGGAGGTGTGTGGTGCCGTCGATGCTGACCTGGCGTTCGGCCATCGCCTCCAATAGCGCCGCTTGGGTTTTGGGTGGTGTGCGGTTGATTTCATCGGCCAGCAACAGGTTGGTGAAGATCGGGCCGGGACGGAATTCGAAGTGACCCGACTGCATGTCGTAAACGGTCGAGCCGAGCAGGTCCGCGGGTAGCAGATCGGGTGTGAACTGCACCCGGGTGAAGTCCAGCCCGAGCGCCGCGGCGAAGGATCGGGCGATCAGGGTTTTACCCAGGCCGGGCAGATCTTCGATCAACACGTGCCCACCTGCGAGCACCGTCGTGAGAATGAGCGTGAGTGCCGAG
>NZ_DATNJW010000671.1:0-2253 GCF_035603715.1 Mycobacterium sp.
CTGCTGATCGAGCGTGCCAACGACGACCTGGTGCTCGTGGTGCGCAACGTCCCGCTGGTCGTCGCGCCGATGAGCCAGGTGCTCAGCGACGCGTGCCAAAAGCTCGTCTTCACCGCGCACGCCGACCGGGTGGTCGGGGAATTCGTCGGGCTCACCCAAGGCCCTAACACCGAGCATCCCGGCGCCGCGTTGCGGGGTGAGCGCAGCGGCTACGACTTCCGTCCGCAGATCGTCGGCGTCTTCACCGATCTGAGTGGGCCGGCCCCGCCGGGCCTGACGTTCTCCGCCACCATCGACACCCGCTACAGCAGCTCGCCGACGCCGCTGAAGATGGCCGCGATGGTGCTTGGGGTGGCGCTGACCATCGCCGCGCTGATCGCGCTGCACATTCTGGATACCGCCGACGGCACCCGGCACCGCCGCTTCCTGCCGCCGCGCTGGTGGTCGATCAGCGGACTCGACGGCCTGGTCACGCTGGTGCTGGTGTGGTGGCAGTTCGTCGGCGCCAACACCGCCGACGACGGCTACATCCTGACCATGGCCCGGGTGTCGGAGCACGCCGGCTATATGGCCAACTACTACCGCTGGCTGGGCACTCCCGAGGCGCCGTTCGGCTGGTACTACGACCTGCTGGCGCTGTGGGCTCATGTCACCACCGCGAGCATCTGGATGCGGTTGCCGACCCTGCTGATGGCCCTGTCCTGCTGGTGGGTGATCAGCCGGGAAGTCATCCCGCGGCTGGGGCATGCCGTCAAGACCAGCCGGGCCGCGGCGTGGACGGCGGCGGGCACGTTCCTGGCGGTCTGGCTGCCGCTGGACAACGGTCTGCGGCCGGAGCCGATCATCGCGGTGGGCATCCTGTTGACTTGGTGTTCGGTGGAGCGCGCAGTGGCCACCAGCCGGCTGCTGCCGGTCGCGGTGGCCTGCATCATCGGTGCGCTGACGCTGTTCTCCGGGCCGACCGGTATCGCGTCGATCGGTGCGCTGCTGGTGGCTATCGGCCCGCTGCGCACCATCATTCACCGACGGTCGCGACAGTTCGGTGTGCTGCCGCTGGTGGCGCCCATCGTGGCCGCGGTCACCGTCAACGTGATCCTGATCTTCCGCGACCAGACCCTGGCCGGCGAGTTGGAGGCGACGGCGCTCAAGCGTGCCCTCGGACCGAGCCTGAGCTGGTTCGACGAGCACATCCGCTACGAGCGGTTGTTCATGGCCAGCCCCGACGGGTCGATCGCCCGCCGTTTCGCCCTGTTGGCGTTGCTGGTCGCGCTCGCGGTGTCGGTGGCAATGTCGTTGCGCAAGGGGCGAATTCCGGGTACCGCGGCCGGGCCGAGCCGTCGGATCATCGGCATCACGATCATCTCGTTCATCGCGATGATGTTCACGCCGACCAAGTGGACACACCACTTCGGGGTGTTCGCCGGGTTGGCTGGTTCGCTGGGGGCGCTGGCCGCCGTCGCGGTGACCGCGCATGCGATGCGATCGCGGCGTAACCGGACGCTGTTCGCCGCGGTGGTGCTGTTCGTCGTGGCGCTGTCATTCGCGAGTGTGAACGGCTGGTGGTACGTCTCAAACTTCGGCGTGCCGTGGTCGAATGCGTTCCCGCAGTGGCACTTCGGTTTCACCACCGGCTTCCTGGCGCTGACCCTACTGGTCGCGCTGCTGGCCGCCTGGTTCCACTTCGTCAAAAGCGGCAGCGACGCCGAGCCGCCCACCGAGTCGCGGTTGGGCCGAATCATCCGGTCTCCGTTGGGGATCGCCGCGTGGGCGCTGGTCTTCTTCCAGGTGCTGTCGCTGACACTCGGCATGACCGACCAATACCCGGCCTGGTCGGTGGGCCGCTCCAACCTCCAGGCACTGACCGGCAAGACCTGCGGGCTGGCCACCGACGTTCTCGTCGAACAGGATCCGAACGCCGGCATGCTCTCGCCGGTCTCGGCGCCGGTGAACGACGCGCTGGCCGACGGCTTTTCCGAGGGCTTCGACCCCAACGGCATCCCGTCCACGGTGTCCGCCGACCCGGTGATGGAACGTCCCGGTGACCGCAGCTTCGTCAGCGACGACGGGACCGTCAACAGCGAAGCGGGCACCGAGGGCGGCACCACCGCAGCTCCGGGCGTCAACGGATCGCGCGCGCGGCTGCCCTTCGGCCTCGATCCGGCCAAAACTGCGGTATTGGGCAGCTGGCGATCCGGCGTCCAAATACCCGCCCGGTTGCGGTCGGCCTGGTACCGGCTGCCCGACAAAAGTCAG
>NZ_DATNJW010000672.1:0-2458 GCF_035603715.1 Mycobacterium sp.
ACGCAGGTTGCCGGAGCCGTAGTCCAGCACCACAACGGATTTACTTCTCACAGAGTGCCTTTGGTGGACGGCACACCGGACACCCGCGGATCGGTCTCGACCGCTTGCCGTAATGCCCGGGCTACGGCCTTGTACTGAGCCTCGGTGATGTGATGTGGGTCGCGACCGTAGAGGACACGCACGTGCAGCGCGATGCGGGCGTTGTTCGCCAGGGTCTCGAACACGTGTCGGTTGATCACGGTGTGATAAGGCACCGAGCTGCCGGCAATCGTTGTGTGCCGCAGGTGGTCCGGCTCGCCGGTGTGCACGCAGTACGGTCGGCCCGAGACGTCGACGATGGCGTGCGCCAACGTTTCGTCCATCGGGATGAAGGCGTCGCCGAACCGGCGGATGCCCTTTTTGTCACCGAGCGCCTGGCCCAGCGCCTGACCGAGCACGATCGCGGTGTCCTCGATGGTGTGATGCCCTTCGATCTCGACGTCACCCTTGGCGCGCACAGTCAGGTCGAAACTGGCGTGGCTACCCAGCGCGGTCAACATGTGGTCGTAGAACGGGACACCCGTGTCGACGTGAACGACTCCGGTGCCATCGAGGTCGAGCTCGACGACGATCTCGGATTCCTTGGTGGTGCGCTCAACGCGTGCGCGGCGACCGGCGGTCATGACGCTCCTAGGGGCTGGGCCAACTCGGTGACAGCCAGCTCTGCGCTGGCCGCCAGGAAGGCGTCGTTCTCGTCGGCCAGCCCGATTGTCGTACGCAGGTATTCGGGAATGCCCACGTCGCGGATCAGGACACCGGCGTCGAGGTAGCGCCGCCAGGTGGCCGGCGCATCGGCGAACCGGCCGAACAGCACAAAGTTCGCGTCGCTCGGAACGACCTGAAAACCCATGCCGCTCAACGCCGTTGTCACCCGGTCCCGTTCGGCGATCAGCGTCGCAACGCTGCCGAGCGTGTCGTCGGCGTGCCGCAGCGCCGCCCGGGCCGCGGCCTGGGTGGGCGCGGATAGGTGATACGGCAGCCGAACCAGCAGCATCGCCTCGATCACCGCCGGCGTGGCCACCAAGTAACCCAGCCGCCCGCCGGCGAAGGCGAAGGCCTTGCTCATGGTGCGGCTCACGACGAGCTTGGTCGGATACTCCTCGACCAGCGCGACCGCGCTGGGCTGCGCGGAGAACTCGCCGTACGCTTCATCAACGATCAGGATGCCGGGCGTCGCGTCGAGCAGCCGTCGCAGATCGCCCAGCGAAACACTCTGTCCCGTCGGGTTATTCGGGCTCGTGACGAACACCACGTCAGGCCGGCGCTCGACGATCGCAGCGACCGCGGTATCAGCGTCGAGGCTGAAGTCCGCGGCGCGAGCCGTCTGGATCCACTCGGTGCGGGTGCTGTCGGAGATGATCGGGTGCATCGAATACGACGGCACGAAGCCGATCGCGCTCCGTCCTGGGCCACCGAAGGCCTGCAGCAGCTGCTGCAGAATCTCGTTGGATCCGTTGGCCGCCCAGAGGTTTTCGACACCGAGCCGGACCCCGGTCTGCACGCTGAGGTAGGCGGCCAGGTCGGCGCGCAGGGCCACAGCGTCGCGGTCCGGATAGCGGTGCAGGTCGACGGCCACCTCGCCCACCGAGGCGACGACGTCCTCGACCAGCGCCCTGCTGGGTGGGTGCGGGTTCTCGTTGGTGTTCAGCCGCACCGGAACCGCCAGCTGCGGTGCGCCGTAGGGCGACTTGCCGCGCAGGTCTTTGCGCAGCGGGAGGTCGTCGAGCGACGGGCGATTAGTCATCGCTCGAACCTCCGCCGGATCGCCTCACCGTGCGCGGGCAGGTCTTCGGCGTCGGCGAGTGTGATCACATGTCCCGACACGTCTTTGAGCGCCGCCTCCGTGTAGTCGACGACGTGGATGCCCCGCAGGAAGGTCTGCACCGACAGGCCGCTGGAGTGCGCGGCGCTACCCGCGGTGGGCAGCACGTGGTTGGAGCCGGCGCAGTAGTCACCGAGGCTGACCGGCGAATACGGCCCGACAAAGATGGCGCCGGCCGATCGGATCTGGGCGGCGACCTTATCGGCGTTTGCCGTCTGGATCTCCAAATGTTCTGCGGCGTAGGCGTTGACGGTACGGATACCGGCTTCGATGTCGTCGACCAAGATGATGGCCGACTGCCGACCGGCAAGGGCGGTCGTCACGCGCTGGCGGTGCACGGTGGTCTGCAGTTGGGCGGCCAGCTCGGTGTCGGTGGCGTCGGCGAGCTCGGTGCTGGGCGTCACCAGCACGCTGGCGGCCATTTCGTCGTGCTCGGCCTGGCTGATCAGATCGGCGGCGACGTGCGCCGGGTCGGCGGTGTCATCGGCCAGGATCGCGATCTCGGTCGGCCCGGCTTCGGCGTCGATGCCGACCCGCGAGCGGCAGAGCCGTTTGGCCGCAGTGACGTAGATGTTGCCAGGACCGGTGATCATGTCG
>NZ_DATNJW010000673.1:0-8983 GCF_035603715.1 Mycobacterium sp.
CCGACCCACTGATCGGTGCCCTGGATGTCGACCAGCATCTGCTTGACCGACGGCGAGGTGGTGGACTCCAGCGTCGCCATGGCCGCGGTCCCGACCAGGATGCCGTCAACGGGCATCAGCGGGAAGCCGTACGCCTGTGCCCAGCGACCGGACAGGTATTCGGCTGCCCGCTCGGGAGTGCCGATGCCGCCGCCGACGCAGACGGTGATGTTGGGTCGCGACCGCAACTCGGAGTAAGTGGCCAGCAGCAGGTCGTCGAGGTCTTCCCAGGAGTGGTGGCCGCCGGCGCGCCCGCCCTCGACGTGCATGATGACCGGCCTGGTCGGCACTTCGGTGGCGATGCGGATGACCGAGCGGATCTGCTCGACGGTGCCGGGCTTGAACACGACGTGGGAGATGCCGATGTCGTTGAGCTCTTCGATCAGCTCGACGGCCTCTTCCAGTTCGGGGATCCCGGCACTGACGACCAGGCCATCGATCGCCGCGCCGGACTGACGAGCCTTCTGCACCAAGCGTTTTCCGCCGACCTGCAGCTTCCATAGGTACGGGTCGAGGAAGAGCGCGTTGAACTGATAGGTGCGGCCGGGTTCGAGCAGCCCGGACAGCTGCTCGACGCGGTCGTTGAAGATCGGCTCGGTGACCTGCCCGCCGCCGGCGAGCTCAGCCCAGTGCCCCGCGTTAGCCGCGGCGGCGACGATCTTGGCGTCGACGGTGGTCGGGGTCATCCCGGCGAGAAGAATCGGCGACCGGCCGGTCAGCCTGGTGAACTTCGTCGAGAGTTTGACCCGGCCGTCGGGCAGGCTGACCACCGACGGGGCGTAACTCGACCACGGCCGGGCCACCTCCGGTACGGCGCCGACGGTGAACAGGTTGCGCTGACCGCCGCGGGTCGCCGCGGGCACGATGCCGACTCCGAGACCGCGGATCACCGGAGCGGTGAGACGGGTCAGGATGTCGCCGGGACCCAGGTCGAGAATCCAGCGGGCACGCGCCTCGTGGACCCTGATCACCTCGTCGACCCAGTCGACCGGCTGGACCAGGATGGCGTCCGCCATCGCGCAGGCCAACTCGACATCGATGCCGACCTTCTCGGCCCATTCGCCGACGATGGCGATGCTGTCGGCGAGCCTCGGAGTGTGGAAGCCCACCTCGACCTGGACCGGGTCGAAGACCGGCGCGAACACGTCGCCGCCGCGGACCTTGTTCTTGCGGTCGGCTTCTTCCTTCTCCGAGATCTGCTTGCAGTACAGCTCGAAGCGGGACAGCTGCTCGGGGGTTCCGGTGATAACGACCGAGCGCCGGCCGTTGCGGATCGACAACACCGGTGGCAATACGGTGCGGACGTCTTGCGAGAAGTCTTCGAGCAGCCGGTAGATGCGCTCGGGGTCGGCGTTGCTGATCGACACCATCGGCGGGCGATCACCGAGAACCGAGATTCCGCGCCGGCGGGCCACCAGCGTGCCGGCGGCGCCGATCAGCTGTGCCATCGCCAGCAGCTCGATATCGCGCGTTCCCGCCGCTTTCAGGGCCTCCACGGCCAGGATTCCCTGCGAGTGCCCGACGACGGCCACCGGCGGGGTGGCGGTCAAGTCCAGGCCCTGCCGGGCCAGGGTGCGGACCGCGGCGATCTGGGTGAGCAGGACACCGGGCAGCGACGCTGCGGCCGAAGTCAGGTGTTTGTTGGACGGAACAGGGTCCTCGGCAGCCAGCGCGCGCACCCACTGCAGCGGCTCGAAGCCGATCGGCCGCACCACCACGAGCTCGCGGGCCACCGGCTCGAGGAGCAGGTCCACCTCGCCGACCAGCGTCGCCAGCTCGGATTCGATACCGGCCGACGACACCAGCTCTTCCAGCGTCTCCAACCACGCGCCGCCCTGCCCACCGAACGCGACCGCGTAGGGCTCGCCGGAAGTAAGCCGATCGACCAGAGCATGACTGTCCGAGGGGAGTCCGTCACGGTCGGCGGACACTCGGTGGTGCTCATAGATCGTCACGTCTGTATCTCCCTCAATGCATCTGTCCACCACTCGCGTGCCAGAGCTACGCTGCCCCGCAATTCGGTCCACATTCCGATTCCGCCCCGGTCCAACCGGCCATATACCGACTGACCGCGCTTCCGCGGGTCAAGCAAAAGGAGGGCGTCATCGGCTGCACTAAGAGTGTCATAAGAAACCTGGGAGTTTCCGGCGCA
This sequence comes from Mycobacterium sp., assembly GCF_035603715.1. GTDB lineage: Bacteria > Actinomycetota > Actinomycetes > Mycobacteriales > Mycobacteriaceae > Mycobacterium. The sequence continues at coordinate 2,192 of NZ_DATNJW010000673.1, forward strand.
AATTGGTTACTGGTGAGTTCTACGCGCGAGTAATGGTGGGCTGGGTAACACTCCGCTCATAGGCCGCTGACGGTGTCCGGACCAAACCTGCTGCGTGCAGGTGGTTACGGTCGAGTAGCTATAACTGCGCAGATCAAGGCAGTATTGTTACCTAATCGTTATCTTCGAAATTTGCGTCATCTCCGCCCTCGCGGTCCATGGCCGACCGGACGGCGCGGTGCGACTGTTGAGAAACCGGCCGACCGGCCGATCGACAAAAGTTTGCTGGAAAACTTACCGGCGAGTAAAGCTCACGCCCACTGGCCGAATTGCGGACGCTTGTGTGCGGCCACCCGCTCCTCAGTCCAGCAATACGCCGAGGCCATCCGCGGAGCTCGACGGGTGGCGCGCAGCGATTCCGCCGCGCTGACGAACCCGATGGGGCCGGTGTTGCGGCGGCACATTTCAGCGCGTCCCGCTTCGGCACTGTCACATCTGCCTCGACGGTGAGCGATCAGCCCGACCCCGCGTTCTTAGCCAGAACGTGGGCAATGCGCCGGTGCCCATGCGATTCGAAACTGGCGACAGCGGCCGCCGGCGCTGCGGTGACAACCACCAGACACGTCGGGGTGGAAACCCCTGCGGATGCCAGGCCGACCGCCGCGCCCAGGACCGAGAGAGTGATCAGCACGACGGATGCATAGAAGCCATCCCACGTTCGGGTCAGCAGCAGGTAGGTTCCGTAGACCGCGGCGATGTAGACACCCACCGGTATAGCGACCGCCAGGACCGTGGCGATCGAATTCATCGCCGACTTGTGTTCGATGAAGTCGGCGGCTGCATGTAGCCCCGCACCCGTCGCGACGATGGACCCGAAGACCACGATGTGGAGGTAGCCATAGCCGAACGAGCGCTCGCGGTGAGCGTGCAGCAGATCAGCGGCCGGAACCACGAAATACACCCACCACATCCCGAAGGTCAGACCCGTCCCCGCGACCGCCACCAGCACGGCGTCAGTCGTCCAACCCTGGTCGGCGACCACCGCAGACAACGAGGCGACGGTCCCGACCACGCCTTCACCGAGAGCGATGATCGTCAGCAGTCCGTTGCGTTCGGCGATGTGGTGTGCGTGCCAGGGCGTTCCGCCCATCCTCTTCTCGGCGAGCAACGGTCCACTGAGCTCGATCCCGACCATCACGGCAACCAGGAGGAAGGTCACGCCCAGCGAACTGTGCACGATCGCGATGGCAACCCAGCCGACTTGCGCGACGGTGATGGCGACCGCGTAGGTCAAGCATGCGGCCTGGCGACCGGGATCTTGCATGGCGGCGCGTAGCCACTGGATCACCATCGCCACCCGCATCACCACGTAGCCGGCGACCATGGCCCGGTTGTCGACGTGCCGGCCTTCGGCGATCGACGAGAACACCTGCGGAATCCCCAACGCGAGCACCAGCACGCCCACCATCTGCAGCATCGTCGTCAGCCGGTACACCCAGTCGTCGGTGTCGTAGGCCGACGCGAACCAGCTGAAGTTGATCCACGCCCAGCACACCGAGAACGTGGCGAAGACGAAGCCGGCCAACCCCGCGCCGACGTGGCCCGCTGCCAACATGTGCGCGAGCTGCGACGCGGCGACGCCGAAGGCGATGACGAACGTGAGGTCGAACAGCAACTCCAGCGGGGTGGCCACCCGGTGAGGCTCGTGCGGGTCACGGCCCGACATCCGGCGGAGCCGGTGCGCAAGGCCTTCGCTGGTCTGGTGGCTTCCGGGTTCACTCACGCTGACATTCTCGCCCGTTCCCCCACATGCCCTGGGTTTCTGACACCGGTCTGTACCATCTCCACATGCCGCTGGTCATTGGAGCGACGGCCGCCGGATTCTGCATCGTGCGGCAGCTTGGATACGAGGAGTTCGGTGAGCTCTACGTGGCCGAGCACCCGCGGCTTCCGCGCCAGCAGGTTCTTCATCTGATTCCGGCCGAGATTTCCATCGACCTCGATTACCGCGAGCGGTTCCACCAGGAGTCGGACCTGGCAGCGGCGCTATGGCATCCGAACATCGCGGGGCTCACCGACCGCGGCGAGTTCGAGGACCAGTTGTGGCTCTCGACGGAGTACATCGACGGCTCCGACGCGGCCGAACTGCTGAGCGAGGGCCACCTCGATGGCATGCCGCCGAGGATGGTGATCGAGATCGTTTCCGCGATTGCGGAAGCCTTGGACTACGCGCACGACAGCGGGGTGCTGCACCGGCACGTCAATCCCGGCAACATCCTGGTCGGCAAATCGCCGGCCGACAGAAGGCGAATTGCGTTGACGGGCTTCGGTGTAGCACGGCCCGAGGGTGCGCATAACACGCTCACCCGGGCCGGTCTGTTCATCGGGACCGCCGGCTACACCGCGCCCGAGCAGCTGATGGGCGATGAGATCGACGGCCGCGCCGATCAATACGCCCTGGCGGCCAGCGCGTTTCACATGCTGACCGGGGCGCCGCCGTTCGCACATTTCAATCCGTCCGTGGTGGTCAACAGGCAGCTCAACGATCGAGCGCCCCGACCGAGCGAGATCCGGCCTGACCTGATCGAGTTCGACGCGATCTTCGCCCGCGCGCTCTCGAAAGACCCGGTCGACAGATTCCGACGGGGTCGCGACTTCGCCAAAGCACTCGAGTCGACCGGCGGTACACGGTCACACATCCGCGCCACATCCGAGTTGCGCGCGGCATCCATTTTCCGCGAGCCGACCGATGGCACGGATGCCGCGCCTGCGACGGCCCCCGCAACGCCGAGGTCCGACGCTGCGGCGCCGACCGCGCCAGCCGCGCCGACCAGACCCGACGCGCCGACCAAACCTGGCGCATTCGCTGCACCGGCGAGCAAAAACGGCTCTGCGCCACATGCTCCACCGGGCAGCCACGTCGACAATGCGGTCACGTCTGCTAAACCCACCCCGCCCGACGATGACGTCGACCAGGCGGCCGAGGCTCGCACGCGCCGACTGAAGCACTCCGCGGCGATCGGTGGTGTGATCGTGGTCGTACTGCTGGCTTGGTTCGTGGGTGTCCGAGCGCTGCGCTCGGCGTCTCAATCCACTGACACACCAACCAGTGTCGAGACCACCTCGGCCGAGCCCACAGCTGCGATTCCTGCATTGTCTACCGCGCCGCCGGCGTTCATCGCCCCAGCACCGCCGCCCCCGCCACCCCCGGCGGTCGGGCCGCGTCCCATCGTCAGCGCGCCGGTGACGACATCGCCGACGACCACCAAGCCCGTGCCAAAGGCGACCAGCACCACACCGGCGCAGACGACAGTGCCGCACTCGACTACAGCGACAACAACAACGTCACCGAAGCCGCCAGGCGGCTTGGACACCCGCCCGGCGGTCGGCATGCCGTGTGGCGCGGAGGGCTCCTCGGCCATTTCGAACTCGGGCGGTCCGGTGAACTGCGTCAGCACCCCGGGCGGATTCGCCTGGGAACCACCCGGAGGGTGACCGGCGCCGCGACCGTCAGCTGTCGTCCGACAGCACCGCGATCAGGGCGTCGATGACGTCGCGGCAGTCCGTGCTATCGGCAGGTAACCCTGCGAGCATGGACTGCAACAGCTTTCGCGCCTGCGACCGATTTCCCGACGCGATGAGCGGGCGCACCTGATCGACCGCATCAGTCAATTGCGGGTCGGCCCCGCTGAGATTCTCGACGGCTGACGCCAGCACCTCGATCAACTCCCAATCGCGGTACAGCGCCAGCGAACGCTCGTAGAACGCGAAGCCGCTGACCGGTTCTCCCCGCAGTGTTCCGCGGTAGCGATACGGTCCTTCCATGTATTCGATCGGCAGCCCGTGCGCGGGCGCCGGCACCATGGGCTCCCCGGTGAGGTCCAATTGCAAAGAGGCACATTGCAACCGGTGGCGATCCGGCATGAACCGGTTCGGGGCCAGCGGCCGCACCAGTGGCCGGATCGAATCAGGCCAGCGGACGTAGCTGCTCACCGTGACGTCGACGTCTTCCGCGCACTCCGGAGCCCTCGCCGGGTCGGGGTAGCTCACCGTCACACCGGTGAATGGTTGCGGCACATTGCCGTCCGTCCGGTCGAACTGCCGCCAGATGCTCATGTCGACGCCGTTGTCGAAATTGATCGTGCGCCATTCGTGCGACCTGGCTCGCGGGTCTCCGCCGGTCCCCCCGCCGCCGGCGTATCGGGGAAACCATTGTCTGTCAATGTGTCCCGCGCTGCCGCTGACATCTTCGTCCCGATCACCCCAGCGCAGCGTTCCGCTCATCGCCATGCCGGTTTGGAAATACGAGTAGGTGTCGTCCTGGCCGAAGCAGGTGATCTTGCCGTCGAACGTGTCCGCGCCGACGGGAACTGGCGCACGCGTCGGCGTGACATCCAAATCCAGTTCCATCGATTGGCCGGCCTGATCGACGCCGCGCAGGCTGACCCGGTAGGTGTAGGGCCGCAGTTCGCCGTGGTCGTCACGGCACGCTGTCCACACCACCGGCCCGGCGCTGCTTTCGTATTGGATGTCGAGATATCCGGCGGACATCGACATCTTCTGACGAGCACCGGGCTGCATGTTCTTGGGTGGCATGTCGTAATCGGTGTAGGTGCCGTATTCGCCTGTATCGCAATCAAACAGCGACATCGTGTAGAAATCGGCAACCACCGTGCCGCCCGGGCGATTCTTGTTGAAGATGGTCAGGAACGCGAACGAGCGGCCCGTTGCGCCGGTCAGCTCGCCGGCGATGAACCAGGTGTCGGACTCCTGGTCGGCATGTAAGCCCTCTGCGACGGGGAAATCCAGCGCACTGTCGTTGTGCACCAAGCGGAACGGATACGTGCGCCAATCAGTGTTCATGTCCCGCCTCGGGTGTGTCGATCGCGTCATATTTGTCGGCCCCCAGGAACTCTCGCACCTTATCGATGTGGTCGTCGGCACCGAGCTCGAGCGTTTCGGCCGCGAGTCCGTAGTCCACGATCGCGATCGCCGCCTGGGCAAGGTGCTTAGAGAACGCCCGCTTGGTGGTCTGCAATGCGCGGGCCGGCTGAGCCGCCAGCCGGGCAGCCAGTTGCAGCGCCTGCTCCATCAACGTCTCGGCGGTCGTGACCCGGTTGGCCAGACCCAGCTCCACCGCCAACGCCGCGGGAATGCGCTCGCCGGTGTAGACATACTCCTTGGCACGGATGAGGCTGGTCATGTACGGCCACAACAGTGCGCCACCGTCGCCTGCGGTCAGGCCGATCGACACATGGGGATCGCACAGATAGCTGCGTTCGGACATCAACACCAGGTCGCAACACAGCGCCAGCGAAGCACCCAGTCCGACGGCCGGGCCGTTGACCGCGGCCACCACCGGCAGCCGAAAGTTGATCATCGCGTGCAGGATGTCCGCCGCCTGGGCGGAGATGTCGTACCGGTAGCCAAGAGAACGGTGTTGCGCCTTCAGGAAGGCGAAATCGCCTCCGCCACTGAAGGTTTTGCCGGCGCCGGTGAGCACCACGCAACGGGCGCCGGTATCGCGCTCCAGATCGCGCCAGACGTCGAGCAGCTGATGATGCAGGGCGGCGTTGACGACGTTGAGATCATCGGGACGGTTGATCGTCACGACCCGGACGGCGCCGTCCGTCGTCACCAGAAGTTCGTCGCTCACGTCGCATTCACAGTTGATCTACGGCAGTTGCCAGGCGGCCCGTCTTTTTTGCTATGTTAGCATCAATAGCGAAGTTGCCATCGCCTTTTCAAAGGTCGTGCCTTATGCCGGAAACCCTTGATCACCGTTGCTACGACCAGCTTTTCGTCGGCGGGCAGTGGCGTAAGCCGTCGACCGATCAGCGCCTGACGGTCATCTCCCCGCACACCGAGAGTTCGATTGGCGACGTTCCCGCGGCGACGCCCGCGGACGTCGACGACGCTGTTGCCGCCGCTCGGCACGCCTTCGACCATGGACCATGGCCGCGGCTCAGCCCGCAGGAGCGCATGCGCAAGGTCGAGCAGCTCGCGACCATCTACGGCGGCCACCTCGACGAGATGGCCGACCTGATCACCGACGAGATGGGCTCGCCGCGCAGTTTCAGCCGCCTGGGTCAAGCCGCCGCAGCGGTGTCGATGATCCACCTCTCCCTGGGGGTCGCCCGCGACTTCCCCTGGACCGAACGGCGCCACGGCGTACTTGGCGAAGTGCACCTGCACCGCGCCCCGGTCGGGGTGGTCGCGGCGATCGTGCCGTGGAACGTGCCGCAGTTCCTGATCATGCCCAAGCTGATACCAGCGTTGATCGCCGGCTGCCCGGTCATCGTCAAACCCGCGCCCGAAACGCCTTTCGACGCTTTGTGGTTGGCCGAGATGATCGAGCAGCTGGACCTGCCCGAAGGGGTGGTGTCGGTTCTTCCCGGCGGGACCGATGTCGGCGAGGCGCTGGTGCGCCATCCGGGTGTGGACAAGGTGTCGTTCACCGGGTCGAGCGCGGTGGGACGCCGCATCGCCACGCTATGCGGCGAGCAGCTCAAGCGGGTAAGCCTGGAGCTCGGCGGCAAGTCTGCGGCGATCATTCTCGACGATGCCGACATCGGCAAGACGGTCCGGGAATTGAAGTCCGCGAGCCTGATGAACAACGGACAGGCCTGTGTAGCTCAGACCCGCATCCTGGTCAGCGAGCGGCGCCGCGATGAGGTTGTCGACGCGCTGGCCGAGATGATGTCGGGCCTGCAGGTCGGCGATCCCACTGACGAGGCGACCGACATCGGCCCGCTGGTCGCGCAACGCCAACAAGCCCGGGTCCAGGACTACATCAGATCGGGCGTGAAAGAG
>NZ_DATNJW010000674.1:0-11817 GCF_035603715.1 Mycobacterium sp.
AGGTGTTCATACCTTCTCGATCACCTCGGTGTGCGCGCCCGCGATCGGCGACGTGTTGCGCTGCGTCGTGCGGAATGGCCGGCGGGCCGCGTGCGAGATGCGCACCAGCAGCGCCAGCAGGATGTAGTTGGCCACCAGCGACGAGCCGCCGTAGGACAGCCACGGAGTGGTCAGCCCGGTCAGCGGGATGAGGTTGGTGACGCCACCGACGACGATGAACAACTGGATCGCCAGCGTCGACGCCAGGCCCGCGGCCAACAGCTTGCCGAAGCTGTCCCGCACGGCGATCGCGGTGCGCAGCCCCCGCACGATCACGATGGTGTACAGCATCAGCAGGCCGGCCAGGCCGACCAGGCCGAGCTCTTCACCGAACGCTGCGGTGATGAAATCCGTTGCGGCAGCGGGCACGGTGTCCGGCTGACCGTTGCCCAGCCCGGTGCCGAACACGCCGCCGGTGGCGAAGCTGAACAGCGACTGCACGATCTGGTAGCCGGCGCCGTCGGGGTCGGCGAACGGGTCGAGCCAGGTCTGCACGCGCACCCGGACGTGGGCGAAGGCGAAGTACGCCAGCACGCTGCCCAGAGCGAACAGCAGCAGACCGATGACTACCCAACTGAACCGCTGGGTTGCCAGGTAGACCACCACCAGGAACGAGGCGTACAGCAGAAGCGAAGTGCCCAAGTCTTTTTCGAAGACCATGACGGCGATCGACGCGGTCCACGCGCCCAGCAGCGGCGCGAGGTCACGAGGTCGCGGCAGGTCCATGCCGAGCACGTGCTTGCCGGCGCTGGTGAACAGCCCGCGCTTGGCGACCAGGACGGCGGAGAAGAAGATCAGCAGCAGGATTTTGGAGAATTCGGCCGGCTGAATCGAGAAGCCCGGCAACCGAATCCAGATCTTGGCGCCGTTTTGCTCGGACAGCGACTTCGGCAGCAGCGCCGGAATGGCGAGAAAGACAAGTCCGGCCAGGCCGCATACGTAGCCGTAGCGAGCGAGTTGCCGATGGTCCTTCAACGAGATCACCACGAACGCAAAGGCGCCGACGCCGACCAGCGTCCACAGGATCTGCGGGCTCGTGACCGCGCGGCCACTCCCCTCGGCTAGCCGCTCGTCGAGATCAAGCCGGTGAATCATCACCAAACCCAACCCGTTGAGTAGCGCCACGATCGGCAGCAGCAGCGGATCCGCATAGGGCGCATAGCGTCTGATGGCCAGATGCGCGACGGCGAACACCGCCAAGAAGCCGGCGGCGTAGGTGAGTAGCGGCCAGCCGATCTCGCGTTCCTGGTTGGCCTGCACAATCGCGAAAGCCGCCGCGGTGATCACCGTGGCGAAACACAGCAGCAGCAGTTCGGCGTTGCGCCGGTTCGGCAACGACGGCGTGACGGTGACCGGCGGCTGCGGCTGCGTGGTCATTCCGGAGTCCGGCAGTCGGTTCCCGGCTGCGGCGGCGGCGGGGACAGCGCTGTGACGGTCGGTGCGGCAACTGTCGGCGACGGGCTTGCCGGAACATCTTGCGGCGCCGGCATTTCCGCCCCGGGTACGGGTAGCTCGCTGGTGGTGGGTGGGGGCGGCGGTGTCGAAGTGGGCGGAGACTGGGCACGCGCGAGCGGGCAGAGCGGCAACAGCGACTCGGTGGCCAATCGACGCAGCTGCGCGTTGGCCTGATCCAGGGTGCCCACCGGCAGGCCGGCCGCGACTTGGGCGCGCGCCGACTCGGCGAGATCGGACGGCTTCATCAACTGGCAGTTATGGTTCGCGGCGGCCTGGCCGTAGGGGACGACCGACAACTGGTTGAGGCTGTTCAGGCAGCCCTGCGAATACGGCTGGTGCAGCGGCACGCCCAGGATGGAAATCTGGATGCCCTGCATGATGGACACGGCGCCGTTGTAGGCGGTGACGTAGTAGTAACTCCGGATCACGGTGCGGCCGACGGCCAGCGCCGCGAGCACCAGCAGGATGGTCAGCGCGAGCCCGATCAACATCCGCCGTCGCGATTGCCGTGGCGGCGGAGCGGAGTCTATCTGCGGCACAACGCGTTTGGTGACCTCTTTGCGGGGGGTTATGGCCGATGCCCGGCCGGCTGAAGTGTTGGGCCGGGTCAGTTGGTCATGGACGTCGGAGTCACCGGACACCGCGCCCGCGATGATCGGCTGCGTCGGGCCGTAGTCGGTGTCGACGACGTCGGCGACCACCACGGTCACGTTGTCAGGGCCACCTCCGCGCAACGCCAGTTCGATCAGCCGGTCGGCGCTGTCGGTGACGTCGGGAATCTTCAGGGCGTCCAGGATGGTCTCGTCGCTCACCGGATCGGAAAGTCCGTCTGAGCAAAGCAGATAGCGATCACCGAGCCGGACCTCGCGCATGGTCAGGGTCGGCTCGACCTCATGGCCGGTCAAGGCCCGCATGATCAACGATCGCTGCGGGTGGCTGTGGGCCTCTTCCTTGGTGATCCGGCCCTCGTCGACGAGGGTCTGGACGAACGTGTCGTCTTTGGTGATCTGTGTGAGTTCGCCGTCGCGGAGCAGATAGCCGCGCGAGTCGCCGATGTGGATCATTCCAATCCGGTTGCCCGCGAACAGGATTGCGGTCAGTGTGGTGCCCATACCTTCGAGGTCGGGCTCCATCTCCACCTGGGCGGCGATCGCCGAGTTACCGGAATGCACGGCGGCGTCGAGCTTGGCGAGCAGGTCGCCGCCGGGCTCGTCGTCGTCGAGGTGGGCCAGCGCGGCAATCACCAACTGCGACGCGACTTCACCTGCGGCGTGACCGCCCATCCCGTCGGCGAGCGCCAGCAATCGCGCACCGGCATATACCGAGTCTTCGTTGTTGGATCGCACCAAGCCGACATCGCTGCGCGCTGCGTAGCGCAAAACCAAAGTCACGGGCGCAACTCAATTACCGTCTTGCCGATACTCACCGGCGTGCCAATGGGAACCCGTACCGCCGTCGTCACCTTCGCCCTGTCAAGGTATGTGCCGTTGGTCGATCCTAAATCTTCGACGTACCATTCCGAGCCTCGCTGGGAAAGCCGCGCGTGCCGCGTCGACGCGTAGTCGTCATTGAGCACCAACGTGGAGTCGTCGGCCCGCCCGATCAGCACCGGCTGACTGCTCAGCGTGATGCGTGCACCGGCCAATGCCCCTTCGGTCACAACGAGATAGCGCGCCGCGTTGCCGCGTTGGCGCGATGGCAGCAGAGTCCCGCGCAACGTCAAGCCGCGTCGCACCATCACCGCGCCGGTCGGTGCGTAGATGTCGGTACGCAGGATGCGCAGCACTGACCAGATGAACAACCACAACAGCATCAGGAAACCGGCGCGCGTCAGTTGCAGTACGAGTCCCTGCATCCGGCGTCCTCTCCGTCCTGGTGCCGCGTGCCTCACGTGCCCGGATATAGCAACGTCACGATACTTGGACGGCGGTCGCCGCGGGGTGAAGCCAATGCCTTCGCGCCCTACGGGCTCAGTGGATGTGGACGACGATCTCCGAGTGCCCCAACCGGATCACGTCACCGTCGGCCAACTGCCACTCCTGAACAGGCGCGTTGTTGACGGTGGTGCCGTTGGTGGAGTTGAGGTCGGACAGCAGTGCGACTTGGCCGTCCCACCGAATCTCCAAATGGCGACGCGACACACCGGTGTCCGGCAGCCGGAACTGTGCATCCTGGCCGCGGCCAATGACGTTCGGGCCTTCACGCAACTGATAGGTGCGCCCGCTGCCGTCGTCGAGTTGCAGCGTGACCGCCGAGCCCGAGGACGCGTAGCCGCCCTGTTGTCCGTAGCCGCCGTAGCCGCCGGCCTCCGCGGGCTGGCCGTAGTCGTAGTCACGCCCGGGCTCGGCGTATCCGCTGCCGCCACCGGGTGGAGCATAGGACTGGCCGTAGTCCTGTCGGCCATATCCGCCGCCGCCGTAGCCCTGGTCGTAGCCCGCGCCCTGTTCCGGGTAGCCGCCGCGCTGGTCCGGGTAGCCGCCCTGGTCGGGGTAGCCGCCGCGTGGGTCGGGTGCGCCGTAGCCGGGTTGTTCGGGGTAGCCGCCGCGGGGGTCTGGTGCGCCGTAGCCGGGTTGTTCGGGGTAGCCGCCGCGCTGCTGTTCGGGGTAGCCGCCAGGTTCCGGCTGGTACCCAGGACGCGGATCGGGCGGGGCATGCGGGTCGTCATGCGGATGCGCGTACGGGTCGTCGTAGTAGTCGTCGCCGGGCCGTCCCTGCCCCTGGCCGCCGCCGTAGCTCGAATTCTCACTCATCGCTGGTACTCCTGGTTCTGCGCTGAACGCACGATCTGATTGTGGCGGGGCGAGCTCGCCCGCTGTTGGCCGGGGCTCGACATCGGGGTTGACAGCGCCGCGGGTGCGGAACTGGCCGGTGTGCAGGTTCGCTGACTGCTCGATCCGGATGACCACGTCACCATATGTTTGCCACCCCTGTTCGCCGATGTATTCCGCCAAGTGCTTTGCGAAAGCGTCCGAAGTGAGGTCCGGGTCGGCGCCCACTTTCTGGTAGTCGTGCATACCGAGGGTAATGATGTATTCGTTGGGAGCCAAAAGGCGATCGCCTGCGGCAGGGCGAATTCCCTCGGCCGCTTCCCGGCGCAACATCGCCTCGACCTCTTGCGGGACGATCGATCCGCCGAAGACGCGGGCAAAGGCATCGCCGACGGAGACCTCGAGTCTGCGCTCGATGCGTTGGACTAGCCCCCTTTGGCTGCTCATGTGAAGCGCCCGCCTCAGTCCTTGTCTGTGGGTGCTGCACGGCGGACGTTGCTCCGGCGTGTCGCATCACGCGTGTCGTATCCAGCATGCTATCCGGCCAGCGCTGCGCAGCGGCACCTCCAGAACTCTGAGAATCGAATCGGGCCAGGTCAAACCGGCGTCCAGCGCGCTCGGCCGCACCGGTGCGGTTTGGAGATGCGCGCTACTACAGTGGTAGGCTCCACCGGTTGTTTTAGGGCGAGTGGCGGAATGGCAGACGCGCTGGCTTCAGGTGCCAGTGTCCTTCGGGACGTGGGGGTTCAAGTCCCCCTTCGCCCACAGAAATGTGGCTCATCACGTGGTGATCGCGGCGCGAGCGGTGCGCGTGCAAATACTCAGTAGCGGTGTCCCCGGGTTGGTAGGTCGTCGACTGGACCTACCGCTAGACGAACGAAAAGTGAACTGCACCAGAAGCACATAGTGCGCTGGCAGAACCTAAATACTGTTAGCCGTATGTCCTTCGGATGCCGTGGAAGGTTCGCCCCGTTGCTGTTCGTGCCAGTCATGGTGTTTCTCGCATCGTGCGGCTTCTTCCACCACAAGACTTCCGATTCAGCCGGGGTGGGTCAAGAAGTCGTTGACGGAAAGTTCGCGTTCATCGTCAACGACATCAGCTCATCTCCTACCTTTGCCTACACCAGTGCCCGGGGTGTCTGGTTGATCGTGTCGATGGCAATCAGGAATATCGGAACAGAGCCGCGGATTTTCGAAATGGCCGCTCAGTCGCTGAAGGAAAGCGATGGGCGCGGGCATTCGGCAGCCCTCATGGAACCGCAATCAGTCAACAAGATTGACCCAGGGCTGCAGGTGAGCGTCAGGCTGGCATTTGACGTGCCTCCGGGTGTGCGCCCCACCCGGATCTTGCTGCGCGAGTCGGCAGATACACCGGGAGCACGGGTGAATCTGGCGCAGTCGTAGATTTCATCCTCTACTCCACCCAGCTAACTGAGGCTGATCGGGCAAGTCCGTGCGGGCTACCGGGCATCGGCGTCATTGCCGCTCCACAGAGGAAAGCCTCAGATAACGCGCAGCGATTTCATAGCCGATGGATCGCTGCTGCCGATGCCTGGTTTTGTAAACTTTCTGCCGATGGACGGGCGCCGTAGTGCCATGACTCGGCGGCGAGAACACGCCGCGGCGGTCGTTTGTGCTTTGACCTTGTTTCTCGCGCTGGTTGCCGGGTCCGCGTTGCGCCCGCACTACACGACGAACAGTCTTCCGGAGCCGGCGGCGTGGGCCCATACCGTCAGGGATGTCCAGCCCGATTACAGCTACTCGCCTCCGCTCAGCGCTACACCAGCGTTGAAGTATCTGACATCCAGCAGCCGGGCTCATTCGGTCCCGATTTCGCGGAAGCCGTTTCGCTACGTGTGGATGACGCACGACTTACCGTCGAACTGGGATCCGCTGTCGCCGCAAACCGACTGGTCGGTGTTGCCGAAAACCTTTTCTGCAATGCGATTTGAGCCGCGCGGCGCCCCGTGGGGTGCCTCGACGGCAGACGCTGTCAACCGACATACATCATCCCTGTTCTGCATCATTCGCTGCTGAGGTCGGCCGAACGGCTCTCGTGTCGTTTGGCTCGGGCCTGAGCGCGTCAAGGCAGAACCACTCTCCTTAGCGCTGCGGCCTCGATACCTGAAGGCTGTCATCGGCCTGCGTGCGCGTGCTGAATCGGACGCGTGCATCGCGGGCGCTTCCGATGCGGCCAGACGACACGAAACCCTGCGCACCGGACCCAATTTTCGTGCCAACTCGCCGAACGGGTCATGGCTGTGCGCATCAGTTCGTCGGCCCTATCCGTCAGAAGCGAGAAATGAGATGCCCGTGAATAACGTTGCGCGAAAACCAATTTCAGAAGTAAGCAAACAACTTGGCAAGTATGCTAACGGCGCCTACGGCAGTAGCGCCTTTAGTAGTAGCGACCCGGCCGCCTTCCACTTGCCGCGACTGGAATTCACCGCTCTACCGATGGCGGCCGACCGCGGCGCCGGTTGGAAGATGTTGCGAGATGCCGGCCCTGTTGTATTTATGAACGGGGCTTATTACTTGACCCGCCGTGAGGATGTGCTGGCCGCGTTGTGCAGCCCGAATCTCTTTTCGGCGCATTTGGCGTTGCAGCCGCCCGGCAGTCCGGTGCCCGTGCTGCCGTCAGCGTTCGATCCACCCGAGCACACGCGTTACCGCAAGATCCTCCAGCCGTATTTCAGTCCGCAGGCTTTGATGCGGTCCAGACCCATCATGGAGAGCTATGCCGCCGATAGCATCACCGGCCTTGCGCGTCAGGGGAAGTGCGACGCGATGGCGGACCTCGCGCGGTTCTACCCATTCGGCGTCTTCATGGAGTTGTACGGGCTGCCCTCGAAAGACCGCGATGACGTGATCGCCTGGAAAGATGCCGCAGTGGATGGCAAGCCCGAGGGATATGAGCTGTTGTCGTACTTCGCCAAGGCGATCGAGGAACGCAGGCGGAATCCGGGCTCGGACATGCTGTCGCAAATCATGACCGGCCCTGGTGCTCTGACGGATCGCGAACTGCTCGGCATGTGCCATCTGATCGTGTTGTCTGGTCTCGACACCGTTGCCGCGGCGATCGGCTTCTCCTTGCTCGAGTTGGCGCGCAGACCGCATCTACGCAAGGATCTGCGCGAAAACCCAAGTCAGATCGGGGCGTTCATCGAAGAGATCGTGCGACTCGAGCCGGCGGCGCCGATGGCGGCGCGAGTCACCACCGACTTCGCCAAAGTCGGTGGCATGACGCTTCCGCCCGGTACGCCGGTGCGGTTGTGCACGGCCGCGATCAATCGCGACGGCCGCGACGAGATATCCATCGACCAGCTGGTCATGGACGGAAAAATGCACCGTCACTGGGGGTTTGGTGGTGGTCCGCACCGCTGCATTGGCTCTCACCTGGCTCGGGTCCAGCTGAGCGCGGTCCTTAACGAATGGCTAAGACAGATCCCCGATTTCGAGTTGCCGCCCGACTACGTCCCCGAAGTCAAGTTTCCGTCCGCGTATTTCGCACTCACGACGCTTCCGCTGAGCTGGACTCGACCGACAGCAGCGCAACACTAGATGCGGTGCCGGCGATCGCGGGCAGTCGCTCTTTCACGGGGCAGCTGCCCGCGTCGTCGACGAATAGCTCAGTTTCAACCAGCGGTAACCGAAATATGCGTGCGGCGATTGACGAAGAAGCGCCGCAGCGACAGCGCTGCCAAGGACCGCGTTATGTTGTAGGCCAACTGATTTCAGCTGGTGCTGTATGCCCAGTAGTCATACGAGCCGGCGGGCACCGGGCACAACTCGTGGTACGCGGCCAAGACGAACTGTCCGGCTTGGTCGCTGGTCAGTTGTGGATGGTCTTGCACCAGGCCTGCGGCTATCTGAGTCCCCGGCATCTGCCGAACCCACAGTCTCCTGCACACCTGGTAGCCGTCTTCGAGCATCGCCGGATCCGTTCCGGTGATGCCCGCCGCCCGTGCGGCGGCCAGGAAGTCCTGAGGTGTGGGGGGTGGCGGTACCGGGCTCGCGCTGGCCGGTGCGGCCAAACCTACTGCGATGACGGCTCCAACGGCACCGACGAGAACCTTTTCGATCATGACAACCCTCCCTTGTCGATTCACTATGCTTGATAGTCCGCTTCTCAGCGGGGCTCCGGTAGAGGGCTATGTGTTGTGGCATCAACCGATTTGGGTGTGACACCACCATCACCAGGCCGCAGGACCCTTGCTCAAGCATCCGCTCGGTGCACCGTTATGTGTTGTGATCTCAACCGGTTTGGGTGTGACCCAACGGGAACACGCTGAGGCGGGAGCTCAACTCCCAGCAACCCATAAGCTAGATGTGCTTCTATGGAGTGATTATGGTGCTCAGCGCTCACATGCCCGACCTCGGCTCGTTGGAGGTCTTCGTTGCGATCGCGCAGACGGGTAGCCTGGGTGGCGCTGCTCGCGAATTGGGACTTACCCAGCAGGCTGTCTCTAGAAGGTTGGCTGTACTGGAAGCCAAAACCGGTGTGACACTGGCTAATCGAACTACGCGCGGATCGCAGATCACTCCGGCAGGCACCTCTCTGGCCGAGTGGGCTGCACAGCTGCTTGAGGTAGCCCATGACATCGACACAGCGCTTGGCTCGTTGCGAAATGAGGGCGCTCAGCGGCTCACAGTGGTGGCCAGCCCGACGATAGTTGAGTACCTGATGCCGCACTGGCTGTTGTCGTTGCGCTCGGCGGCATCCGGGCGCAACGAAACGGTGCCCAGAATCGATCTGGCCGCGGCTAACAGCGCGCAAGCAACGGCGTTGGTGCGTTACGGTGCGGTCGATCTCGGCTTCGTGGAGACTCCACAACCGCCGGAGGGATTAAGACACTGCGTAGTCAGCACTGACGAGTTGGTCGTCGTAGTGTCGCCAAATCACGAGTGGGCGCGGCAGTCGCGCGCCGTGAGCGCGCTCGAATTGGCGCAAACACCGCTAGTGTGTCGGGAGCCCCGAGCAGGCATCCGTGATTCGCTCGCTGTGGCGTTGCGCCGAGCGTTGGGCGTGGAGGTGCAACAAGCGCCGCCAGTACTTGAACTACCATCCGCGGGCGCTGTGCGCGCTGCCGTTCTTGCGGGCGCCGGACCTGCCGCGTTGAGTCGGCTCGCCGTAGCCGACGATCTGGCAGCCGGCCGACTACGGGAAATCGCGGTCTCCCAGATCGATTTGCGCCGCGATCTTCGGGCGATCTGGCTCGGCGGATGCACCCAACCTGCCGGTGCGATCAAAAGTCTACTGACCCACATCCGTTGCTGCACAGAAGAGCTCAACCGCGACGCGAGCCGACGGCGGTCGAGCAGCGGACCACCGCAAAGCGGTTCGTAGAGCCCATACTCCTGAGCTGGGACGGTTCGCCGACAGATTGCATTCGACGGCTGGACGGCTGCAGCCAAGACCGGTTTCCGTGCCCTGCCGTCGTGGGCGAGCTCAACCAACGTCCCGGGCATCGGGCGGCTGAAACTCCCGAGAACCGACACACCAACGCAGTGTTCCGAATGAGGGACCGCCGCTACCGCGGCCGAGCTGCACGCTGTGCGCCTGCAAATACTCAGTGACGGGCACAACTGGCGGGTCGCCCGCGTTGGCATGGGAATGAAGGTTCGCTTTGGGATCAGTCTCGGCCTCAATACCCCTGCCGATCAGCTCGCGCCGATCGTCGATCATCTGGAGACCAGCGGTGTTGACTCGTTATGGTTCTCCGAACTCGTCTATTCACCGGCGGTCGATCCGGTGGTCGGCATGGCGTACGCCCTGGCCCGGACCGAGCGATTGAAGGTAGGGACGTCGGTGGCCGTGCTGCCGGGGCGCCATCCGGTGCTGGTGGCCAAGCAACTGGCCTCCCTGGCCGCCGTCGCGCCCAAGCGGGTCTTGCCGGTCTTCGGTCTTCGCTCGGCCATCCCCGCTGAGCGCGAAGTGTTCACGGTTCCCGACGGCGAGCGCGCGGCGGTGTTCGATGAGTCATTACGAATCCTGCGGGCAGTACTGGTCGACGAGCCGGCCAGCTACAGCGGCCGGTATTTCACGGTGACCGCGGCCGCCGTCGCGCCGCGGCCCAATCCCCCACTGGACATCTGGCTGGGCGGCTCGGCACCCGCGGCGTTTCGGCGAATCGGCGCGCTGGCCGACGGATGGCTGGGCAGCTTCCTGACTCCCGACGAGGCCCGGGCCGGCCGCCAGGCGATCGAGCGGGCGGCCGCGGAGGCCGGCCGGCAGATCGAACCCGATCACTTCGGCATCTCGCTGGCGGTCGCCGACGGCGAATTGCCGGCGGAGTTGGCCGCCGGGGTCCGTCGCCGTCGGCCTGACGTCGATCCGGCCGAGTTGGTGGCCGCCGGCTGGGGTCAGCTGCACCGTCAACTCGACGCATACCTGGATGCCGGCTTGACGAAATTCGTTATCCGCCAGGCGAGTCCGGGGCCGGCCGACGCGTTCATCGATCGGTTCGTCGCCGAATTGGCTGGCCGGGAGAACTGAGCAGCGCCCTCGCTAGAGCGTGTCCACCCAGCGCAGGATCTCCGGGGTGGCCTTGTCGGTGATGTCGCTGAACTCGGGATGCTTCTTGATATAAGCGGCCACCATCGGGCAGACCGGCACAACACGCTTGCCGTCCGCGCGGGTGGCCTTCAGCGCCTCGGCAACCAGAATGGTGGCCAGCCCGCGGCCGCCGAACCGCTCCTCCACTTCGGTGTGATAGAAAACCCGCTGGTTGCCGCGATCGGCGACGGCGGCGAGCCCGACAGTTTCGCTGTCGACGGCGATGGTGTACTTCCCCTCTGCGGCACTGACGGTGGTCTCAGCGCCGGTCTTATCGGTAGCCATAGCTAGTTATTTTCGCGGTGGCCGCAAGACCTGCATGGCGACCCGCATGAGCGGCTGGGGAACCCGGTCCTTGGCGGCCAGCGCCGCGTCGGCAACTCGGCCCCGCAACAGGGTGCCGCGGCCGAACACCCGATTCAGCGGACCGCCGGTCGGTTCGAGTTCGACGTGCAGCGGCGGCGCACCTTCGGTCGCGCCGAGAGCGGTGGAGATGACGATCCGCTGGATCTCGCTGGTGCCCTCGAAGATGGTGTACAGCTTGGCATCTCGGTACCACTTCTCGACCGGGTGGTCGTTGATGTAGCCCCAGCCACCCAGCGTCTGAATGGCTCGTTCGGTCGCGCGAACCGCGACCTCGCTGGCCGCCATTTTCGACATCGAGCCTTCCCCGCGCTCGAACGCGATCCCCCGGGCGGCCATCCAGGACGCCCGCCAGGTCAGCAGCCGCGCCGCGTCGATCTGGGTGGCGATCTCGGCGAGCGGAAAGGCGATGCCCTGATTGTCGATGATCGGCCCGCCGAACGCCTCCCTTTGGGTGGCATAGGTGGTGGCATATTCCAGGGCCGCTCGGGCGATGCCGATCGCCTGCGCGGCAACCATCGGGCGAGTCTGCTCGAAGGTGCCCAACGTGGCTGAGCCGGAGCGCTTTCCACCCGCGACGACCTCGCGCGCTTTGGCGAGCTTGTGCTCGAGCTTGTCCTGGCCGCCGAGTAGGTT
>NZ_DATNJW010000675.1:0-3382 GCF_035603715.1 Mycobacterium sp.
AGCAACTACCAGGTCCCAATGCAGACATTTGGGAATGGCAATTACACGGCCTTTGCCGCGGCGTGGATTCCTCGGTGTTCTTCCACCCAGACGGTGAGCGTGGTCGGGCCCGTCTGCAGCGTGAACGCCGGGCCAAGGAGATGTGCCGCACCTGCCCGGTGATGGCCCAGTGCCGTGCGCACGCCCTGGAGGTCGGCGAGCCGTACGGAATTTGGGGCGGCCTGTCGGAGACCGAGCGCGAACTGCTGCTCAAGCGGGACATCAGCCGCACCCGCGGCATCCGCCGCAGCGCCTAGTTCCACCCGGGACGCGTCGGCGCTTACAGAATCGACCCGTCCTGCTTGTATTGCTCGATTTTGTCCCAGTCGACCCCGGCTTCCAGCAGAATCTCCTCGGTGTGCTGACCGTGTTCGGGTGCACCGGTCGGCTGGACGTGATGCCCGTCGAATTGGACCGGGTTGGTCGGGATGATGTAGGGCTTGCCGTTCATCGCATTCACCGTCGGGATGTAACCGTTGGCGATGACGGCGGGATCTTCGTGCAGCTCACTGGTCTTCTGCAGGACGGCCCAGGCGCCCGACAGTGGCTTGAGGATCTCGCGCCACTGGTCAACGGTCTTTGACGCGAATTCTTCATCCATGATGTCGATGAGCTCGCCGCGGTTCATAAAACGGTTGTGGCCATCGGCGAAGCGTTGGTCGGTGATCAGGTCGGTACGGCCGATGACCGTCATGAACTCGGGGTAGAACTTGTCGCCCTGCAGCATCATCAGCGTGATGTAGCGGTCATCCTTGGTCTTGTAGTTGCCCACCAGCGGGTTGGGCATGTCGCGGTGGGTGAACGTGGGAATCGGGTCCCCGCCGTAGAGGTCCGCGGCGGTCACCTGCGGGGTCATCGCCCACGCCGCCAGCCCTAGCAGCGAGACGTCCACGATCGAGGTCTCACCGGTCGCCTTGCGTTTGTATAGCGCCGCGGCGATCCCGCCGGCAATCGTCAACCCGCCCATCAGGTCACCGAATGCCGGGGTCTGCATCACCGGCTCCGGCAGCTCGCGGGTCAGCGCATCGGCGATCCCGCCGCGCGACCAGAAGGACACGCCGTCATAGCCGGGCTTGTCAGCGTCGGGACCTTCGGGGCCGTAACCGGATCCGCGGACATAGATGATGTCGGGGTTGGCGGCGCGGATCTGCTCGACACCGATGCCGAAACGATCGCGCCGGCTCGGCAGGTAGCTGGTGAGGAACACGTCGCTGCTCTTGGCGAGCTCATGCACGACCTCCTGCCCGCCCGGCTTCAGCAAGTCGATGCCGATGGATTTCTTTCCGCGGTTGGGCATTTCGATCATGTAATTGACCGCGGTCGGGCCGCCCGGAATGAGGCCCATGGTGACCAGGCCGCGCTGCGGATCCCCACCCTCTCGCGGCTCGACCTTGATCACGTCCGCTCCCCACTCGGCGAGTACCGCACCGGCCGCGGGGACGAACGTCCACGCCGCGACTTCCAAGATGCGGATGCCGGCAAGTGGTTTGGCGTCGGTCATAACGAGTCCTCCTGTATCACGGTCATTTTCGGGCTATTCGCCGATCAGCCCGAATCGGCGGTAAGCGGCACGGATGTCGATACGCGCCTCCTCGGGCAATTTAGCCTGCGGCGGCCGAGATTCCGGGTACGAGCCGACCGGCAGCCCGATCACCGACGCGGCGTACTTGAACGCGCCGCCCCAGTGGGTGAAGTAGTCGGGCCGCCCGGGGTAGCGGGTGAACCAGCCCCGCATGTCGAGCTCGAACTGGTCGAGCCCCGACTCCTGCGCGTAATCCATTGCCTCGACCAACTTCTCGTTCCAGATCATGTCCCAGTATTCGGACAGGGCGCGTTTCTTCGGTGTCTCGAAGAGGTAGCCGGCGGTACCCAGCTGCCCGGGGCCGACGATGCCCGATTTCAGCCAGCCGGCCCGGTACACCGTCGTATCGCACTCCCAGATCACCAGATCTGGTGCCAGCTCGTGCAGGAAGCGGCTCTGATGCGGTCGGAACGATCCCTCTTTGGTGGCGCATACCGCGGGGATCTCCGCGACTATGCGCGCGCCCTCTTGAGCGGACAGCACGTATCCCGAGCTGGGCGAGTTGAACATTCCGAGTGCGATGTCCGTGCGGTCGGCGATGTATTTGAAGTAGTTCAAAGCCCCTTCGCCACCGTGCAATTCCATCATCGGCGTCTGAATGTAGACAATGTCGGCGCCCGCATCCTGGGCATGCTGGGTGAGTTCCAGGCAGTCCTTGGCCGACATCGCCGCGGTGCACGACTGGACGATCACGTCCGGGTCGATGCTGCGGGCCTCGTCAATGGCGACTTCCAGCAGCTTCTTTCGCTCCGCGATGGTCAGCGACCAGAATTCCGACAGACCGCTTGTTACCCAGAGCATGGGGTGCCTCAACGCGCCCACACAGTGCCGGACCAGGGTGCGGTAGGCGTCCCAGTCGATGTCGTCGCCGTCGCGGCCGCTGAACGGGGTGTACAGCGAGTCGCCGATGCCGTGCAATGCATGGCGTGCCCACTGACGAGCATCCTTGGCATTAGCCATTATTCACTCCTTGAACTAGCCGACGATCTCGAAGACCGCTGCTGCCGACGTCACCGCCTTGTCGGAGTTGCCCTCGTCGTGCAGCAACATCCGCACACCCACCTTGCCCGAACCGCCGACGTGCGCGGTGCCGTCCACCCGGAACGGCCCGACCTTGCCGCGCGACATGAACATCACGTGCCAACTCACGACCTGGAGCTTGCGCGTTCCGGCCGCCTCGGCGGCCAGATCGATCGCGGCGGTTTCGAGCACCACATGCTGCGGTCCGATGTGCAGCGCCGCGTCCGGTGAGGCCAGCTCCATGCTGAGGGCCGGCAGCTGCCAGTGGCCATCGGGCCGTCTGGACGCGCCGAACGCCTGCCACATCGGCGGCAGATCGGGCGAATCCTCGATCACCAGCTCGGTGCCCGAAACATCCATCTTTCCAAGGCCTTCCGGCGGGACACCAATGATCGCGCCCTGGCCTTCATTGAAGGCGATGAGCCGGTCCGGGTTGTCGGCGTCGACGATCTTGCATCGCCCGTAGCCCATCATCCGGCCCTGGTGCACGTTGCCGGAGTCGACGATCTCGACCCTTTTCACGTCGTATCCAGGGTCGACGATCTGCACCGAGGCGATCACCGGGTTGGGCACCGCGACCATGTCGGTCTGGCAACCTTCGGGCGAGGCGATGGCCAACGGCGCCACCATGATTCCGCCCGCCTCGTTGCGCATGTCGCGACGGATGACGACGGTGTCGTCGGTGTCGCCGATGTTCATCGACGAGTGATTGCGCCCGATGTAGCGGTAGCTCAGCAGCCC
>NZ_DATNJW010000676.1:0-12310 GCF_035603715.1 Mycobacterium sp.
CCGGGCTGACCACCCGTGTGCCCGATCGGGCGTAGTTGATCACACCCGACACCGCCTTGCCGGGATTGACCACCGCTCGCCCGAGCATCGACGCCGCTCCCCATAGCGCACCGCCGGCTCCGTAGATCACGTTCGCGGGCAGGTGGTTGAGCCCTTCGCGCATCAAATCGTTGGCAGTCAGATCCTGCGGTATGGGTTGGTCGGGCGTTGGCTGTGGCGCCGGATCGCGCTCGAGGTCGTAGATGTGAGAAAACATCTCCACGCTGCCGACACCGTCGGTCACCGCGTGGGACAAGTGCAGCAGCGTGGCGGCCTTGCCGTCGGGCAGGCCCTCGATCAGCGTCGCGGTCCACAACGGTCGGGCGATGTCCAGCGGAGATTGCAGCATCAGCTCGGCAAGGTCGAATACCTGTCGAAGCGTGCCGGGTTCGGAGACCCGCATCCTGCGCACGTGATAGTCCAAGTTGAAGTCGGGATCGACCACCCAGCGCGGCGCGGCCGTCGGCAACGTCGGCACGACAACTTTCTGCCGCAGCCGCAATGCCCGTCGGGACGCGTTCTCGAAACGGGTCCGGAAGCGGTCCCAATCCGGAGTGGTGTCCAGGATCTCCAGGGCCATGATCCCCGAGCGGGTACGCGGGTTTGCTTCTCCGCGATGCAAGAGGTAGTCGAGCGGCCCCAGCGCCGTGGGCATTCCGGCCGCATCGACCTGCTCAGCCACCGCAGCTCCCCCATCCGGCCAACGCCGCCATCGCCACTCAAGCCTCCTGTTTCAGACAGGCCCCGCAACCACTGGACTGGACGCTGCGGGCAATTCCAACGTAGTCCGGGAAGCGCGGTGACGGTAGCCGATTGTCCGGATCATAACGCGAGATCAGACGCGCTCTGGGTGCCCTGCGAAACGCCCTGACCTGCTGCCGAATTCGAAGTGAGCAACTGATTGCGCGGGGGCCGACTCAGCCGGCCGGTGAGGCGTGCTTGCGTGCCATCCTTGATCGCGACCGCAAATGCTGTCCGTAGACAACACCCAAAAAGTCAGCGACGGCGTCAGCTGCCAGGCGGGATCGGACGGTGGCGAACAAGTCGAAAGCATGGTGGGCGTTGGGCAGCTCGGCGTAGCCCACGGTGTGAGCTCCGGCGTCGCGAAGTGCGCCGCAGAAGGCCCGTGCCTGCACAGTCGGGATCACCGAATCGCTCTCGCCGTGCAGGACGAAAAATGGCGGCGCATCGCGGTGAACATGCGAAATCGGCGACGCCAATTCGAAGAGTTCGGGATTGTCGGCGTAGCGCTCTTTCATGACGAATAGCTCGAGGAACGGCATCATCATCTCGTGCATTTTCTCGGCATCGGTGAGGTCGTAGACGCCGTAAAAGGGCGCAGCGGCTTGAACGGTGGTGTCCACATCCTCAAAGCCGGGCTGCAGTCGCGGGTCGTTAGCGGTGAGCGCGACCAGCGAGGCCAAATGGCCGCCCGCCGAGCCGCCCGTGACCGTGACGAAGTCGGGATCGCCGCCATAGTCGGCGATATTCTCGCGGACCCATGCCAGCGCGCGCTTGACGTCGATGATGTGCGCCGGCCACGACTTGCGCGGGCTCTTGCTGTAGTCGACCGAGACGCAGACCCAGCCGAGTTCGGCCATCCGGCTCATCAGCGGATAGCCCTGCGGTCGCCTACCGTTCACGGTCCACGCGCCGCCCGGGATCTGCAGCAGCACCGGAGCCCGGTCGCCAGCCTCGATATCCCGATGGCGCCAGATGTCCAGCAAGTTGTCGCGAGTGTCCGGGCCGTACGCGATGTCTGACGTCTTCGCCGCATAACGACGGTGGCCCGCGGCGGCATGCAACATCCCGCCGCGGCGCTCGGGTCGGTCGCTGATGGGATGACAGACCGAGTCGAGGTACTGCTCACCGAAGGAATCCTGCAGCGCCGCAGTGAGGATGCGATCTGCGCGCTGGGCCGCCCAACTCGTCGCAACCCGGCCGATCGACAGCGGGGCCACACCGGACAGCGCGTGTCCGGTGACGACGTGCGGCGGAAATTCGGCAGACAGCCAGCCCGCCAAGAAGCCGGCGACCGTTGGCGAGCCGCGAAGCAGCAGTGAGCCGGTGCGGTACGCACCGATCGGCGCGGCCGCAAGCTGCAACCCCTGGCGCAGCACTTCTGCTCGCGCCTGCGAGTATCGCGCTCTGACATCTACGGTTACGGTCATGCCACTCCTCGTCCTTGAGCACACGCCGCCCGCGAACAGCCGGGCCGTCGGTAGCGTACGTGTGTGGCGGGCCTCACACTAGCTGAATCACTGTTACTGCCAACGACATTTGTTGCGGCGTTGCGGACTGTAAGTGCCCATTTCGCCGGTTAGCTACACTGACCTGGGCTTGGAGTCTTTGGCCCCCGTAGCTCAGCTGGATAGAGCACATGACTTCTAATCTTGTGGTCGCAGGTTCGAATCCTGCCGGGGGTACATAGTGCAGGTGCCACTGTGGCCGATGGGATCCGTGTGGCGCCTGTTCTCGGATGGTGCGCCACGCGCCGTCGCCGGCGAAGCAGCGGAGGTGCCCGATGTCTCAATCCGACCTGGTGCTGTTCAGCATCGACAACCACGTCGCGCTGATCACCGTCAACGATCCCGAACGACGCAACGCCGTCACCGGTGAGATGTCGCAACAGCTCCGCGCGGCGGTGGAACGCGCCGAGGCCGACCCCGGTGTGCACGCCGTTGTCGTCACCGGTGCCGGTAAAGCGTTCTGCGCCGGCGCGGATCTCAGCGCGCTGGGCAGTGCCGCCGAAGAGGGATTGCTGAGGCTATACGACGGATTCATGGCTGTCGGCCAATGCGCGCTGCCCACGATCGCTGCCGTCAACGGTCCCGCGGTCGGCGCGGGTCTGAACCTGGCGTTGGCCGCCGATGTGCGCATAGCAGGTCCAAACGCATTGTTCGACAGCCGTTTTCAGAAGTTGGGGATTCACCCGGGTGGCGGCGCGACGTGGATGCTGCAGCGCGCAGTCGGACCGCAGGTCGCCCGCGCGGCCTTGCTGTTCGGGATGCGCTTCGATGCCGAATCCGCTGTGCGACATGGCTTGGCGCTCAGCGTCGCCGACGATCCGGTTGCCGCTGCGTTGGAGCTGGCGGCCGGTCCGGCGGCCGCGCCGCGCGATGTCGTGCTGGCGACCAAAGCCACCATGCGCGCTACGGCCAGCCCCGGATCGCTCGACGTCGAACTGCACGAGCTGGCCAAAGACACCGAACTCGGGCCGCAGGCCACCTCTATTCAGTCACCAGAGTTCGCCGCCCGATTGGCCGCGGCCCAACGCAAGTAATCGCGAAGCTGCTACGAGCTGGGCTCGCCAGCCAGATGCACGATCCGCTCGGCTCGCCGCAGCACTGGCGCATCTACCATCTTGCCCTCGAATGCGAAGACACCGCGTTCATCGGCGGCCGCGGCCAGAACGGCTCGCGCCCAATGCACCTCGTCGACGGACGGCGCGTAACCGGCCCGTATCACCGGCACCTGACTGGGATGGATAGCAACCTTCGCATCAAAACCGACGGCCACGGCGTCATCGACCTCGGCGCGCAGCCCATCGAGATTCTTGATGTCGAGGTAGACCGAGTCCAGAGCAAGGCGGCCGTGTGCCTTCGCCGCCAACAACGACTGCGAACGAACATGGCGGGCAACTTCACGGTAGCTGCCGTCCGGGTACCGGTTGGCCGTGCCGCCCAGAACGGCGAACAGGTCCTCAGCGCCCCACATCACGGCGATCGCGTTGTCCACCTGGACGGTCTCGGTGACGGCCAGGGCGCCCATCGGTGATTCCACGAGCACAATCACGTTCAGCGGAGCTAGTGCGCTAACGTGTTCGACCGCTTCGCATTTCGGCAGCATGACGGTGTCGTAGGGAGTCTGCTTCAGAGCCTGCAGATCAAGCTCCTGATCGGCGGTTCCGAACTGATTGACGCGCACCACGGTGCGGGCCGGATCGAGTTGGACGTCGACCAGCGCCGTGCGCGCCGCGGGCCGATCAGGGGCCGCGCAGCCGTCCTCGAGGTCGAGGATCACCACATCGGCTGCGGCTGCAGCCTTTTGGTAACGCTCGGGCCGGTCCGCCGGGCAGAACAGCCACGCCGGTCCCGGATTCTGCAGACCCATCAGCCGCCGGCCTCAGCCGGTCGCATCCGCACCATGGTCTTGCGGTTCGCGGTGGCGACCACGTCGCCATGCTGATTGCGACCGGTGTGCGCGAACGTCACGATGCCCTCGCCGGGGCGGCTCTTCGATGCCCGCTTCTCGACGATGACGGTCTCGGCGTACAACGTGTCGCCGTGGAAAAGCGGTTTGGGGAAAGCGATTTCGGAGAATCCGAGGTTGCCGACAATGGTGCCCTGAGTCAGCTGCGCGACCGACAACCCGACCAGGGTCGACAAGGTGAACATCGAGTTCACCAGCCGCTGGTTGAACGGCGGCAGCGCGTCGGAGAATGCGGCATCGAGGTGCAGCGCCTGAGTGTTCATCGTCAACGTCGTGAACAACACATTGTCGGCTTCGGTGATGGTCCGCCCCGGACGATGCAGGTATCGCACGCCGGTTTCGAATTCTTCGAACCACAGCCCGCGCTGAACGACCTCGCGTAGCGGCTGCTCACCGTTCGTCACAGACCCACCTCGCGGGCGATCAGCATCAGCTGCACTTCCGTGGTCCCCTCACCGATCTCGAGAATCTTGCTGTCCCGGTAATGCCTGGCCACAGTGAATTCATTCATAAACCCGTAGCCGCCGTGAATCTGGGTGGCGTCTCGGGCGTTGTCCATGGCCGCCTCGCTGGCGACCAGCTTGGCGATCGCGGCTTGCTTCTTGAACGGCTTACCGGCCAGCATCAGCGCCGCGGCGTCGTAATAGGCGGTGCGGGCGGTGTGGGCGCGGGCTTCCATGCGCGCAATCGTGAACGCGATGGACTGGTAGCGGCCGATCGCCTGACCGAATGCCTCGCGCTCGCGCGCGTACTTGACGCTCTCGTCGACGCATCCCTGCGCGGCGCCGGTGGACAGCGCGGCGATCGCGATGCGGCCCTCGTCGAGGATGCGCAGGAAGTTGGCGTAGCCGCGGCCGCGTTCACCGAGCAGATTCTCTTCGGGTACCCGCACGTCGTCGAAGCTCAGCGGATGGGTGTCTGAGGCGTTCCAGCCGACCTTGTCGTAGGGGGGTTCCGCGGTGAAGCCGGGCGTCGGCACCGGCACCAGGATCGACGAGATCTGTTTCTTTCCGTCGTACTCGCCGGTCACCGCCGTGACGGTGACCAGCTTGGTGATGTCGGTACCGGAGTTGGTGATGAACTGCTTGGACCCGTTGATCACCCATTGGCCGTCGTCGAGCTGCGCGGTGGTCTTGGTCGCGCCGGCATCGGTGCCGCCGCCCGGTTCGGTCAGACCGAACGCGCCCAGGGCACGACCACTGGCCAACTGCGGCAACCATTCCCGCTTCTGCTCATCGGTGCCGAACCGGTAGACGGGCATGGCGCCCAGCGAGACGCCGGCCTCCAGCGTGATCGCCACGCTCTGGTCGACCTTGCCTAATTCCTCCAGCGCCAGACACAGGGCGAAGTAGTCGCCGCCCATGCCGCCCCACTCCTCGGGGAACGGCAGACCGAACAGGCCCATATCGGCCATACCCGCCACTACTTCGTACGGGAAGGAGTGTTCGGCGTCATGCTTTGCGGCTACCGGGGCGA
Source organism: Mycobacterium sp. (assembly GCF_035603715.1). Classification (GTDB taxonomy): domain Bacteria; phylum Actinomycetota; class Actinomycetes; order Mycobacteriales; family Mycobacteriaceae; genus Mycobacterium. The sequence continues at coordinate 5,728 of NZ_DATNJW010000676.1, forward strand.
CGACGCTCTGGGCGAAGTCGCGGACCGTCTTGGCCAGCTGTTGGTATTCGTCCGGAAGTGTCCCGGTCGACAGGAAATCACTCATGATCCTTCGATTCTGCAGTTGTTTTCGCGGCAATCCGGGCCAACGGCTGGCCCACCTTGACTTGGTCGCCCACGGCGACGAGCAGCTCGACCACGCCCTGGACAGGTGCCGTCATCGCGTGCTCCATCTTCATCGCTTCGACGGTGACGACAACCGCGCCCGCCTCGACCTCAGCGCCGTCGGTGACGCTGACCGCGACAACCGCGCCGGGCATGGGGCTGGTCAATTCGGCGTCGCCGCTGTGCTCTTCGTCCTCGCGCACCGGCGCTTCGCGCACCTCCTCGAGCACCGCGAAGATGCCGTCGCCGGCCAGCCAGACCTTGCTGTCCGCCGCGGCGACCGTGTACTGGGCGCGCAGCCCGTCAATGGTCACTATCAGCTGATCGCCGGTCAAAGCGGCTTGCAGCGAACGGGATTCGCCGTCTTCGATGCGGACTTCGGCGGCGTCCGGCGCACCGGAGAGGTGAACGTGGTCGGTGCGTTCCCCGGCCCGTAGCCGGATGCTGACCGGCGCTCGGCGCCCGACTCGCCACCCGGTCGGCACCTCCCACAGGTCGGCACCGGGTGCCGGGAAGGATCGCAGCCAGCGGAATGCCGCCGCGGCGATGAACTGGTCGTCAGCGGGCGCTGCCGCGACGAAATCGCCGGCGCGACGGTCCAATAGTCCGGTGTCGAGCCGGCCGGCGACGACGTCGGGATCGGCCAGCAGAAACCGGGCGAACTCGATATTGGTGACCACCCCGAGGACTGCGGTGTCGGCCAAAGCCCGATCCAGGGTTCGCAGCGCGGTGGCCCGATCGGGGCCGTGCGCAATGACTTTGGCCAGCATTGGGTCGTAGTCGCTGCCGACGACCATCCCCGCCGACAAGCCTGAGTCAATCCGCACGCCCGCGGCATCGGGTTCCACCACTGCCAGCACATCGCCACCGGTAGGCAGGAAGCCGTGCGCCGGATCCTCGGCGTAGACCCGCGCTTCTATCGCGTGGCCCTGCAAGGCAATATCAGCCTGACTCACGGTCAGCTTCTCCCCCGCCGCGATCCGGACCTGCCACTCGGCCAGATCCCATCCGGTGACCAGCTCGGTGACCGGATGCTCGACCTGTAGCCGGGTGTTCATCTCCATGAAGAAGAACTCGTCGGGCCGGTCGGCCGAGACGATGAACTCCACCGTGCCCGCGCCGGCGTAGTCGACGCTGCGAGCGGTGTCGCATGCGGCGGCGCCGATCCGCGCCCGCGTTTCGGCGTCCAGCAGCGGTGACGGCGCCTCCTCGATGACCTTCTGATGGCGGCGCTGCAGGCTGCACTCCCGCTCGCCGAAGTGCACGACGTTGCCATACGTGTCGGCGAGTACCTGAACCTCGATGTGCCTGGGACGCAGCACAAATCGCTCCAGGAACAGGGTGTCGTCGCCGAAGGCGGCGGCCGATTCCCGGCGGGCGCTGACCAGCGCGGCGGCCAGGTCAGCTGGCTGCTCGACCATGCGCATGCCTTTGCCGCCGCCGCCGGCGGACGGTTTGACGAGAACCGGGTAACCGATCTCGTCGGCGGCCTCGATCAGCTCCTGGTCGCTCAGACCGGGCCGTGCGATCCCGGGAACCACCGGCACACCGAAGGCCGACACGGTGCCCTTAGCCGCGATCTTGTCACCCATGGTCTGAATGGCGCCCACCGGCGGCCCGATGAACGTCACTCCGGCCGCAGCCAGGGCGGCCGCGAAATCGGCGTTCTCCGAGAGGAACCCGTAGCCAGGGTGAACAGCCTGAGCTCCGGTGCGCACGGCCGCGTCGACGATAGCGGCGATGTTGAGGTAACTGTCGCGTGCGGGCGCCGGGCCGATGGCGACCGCGACGTCCGCCGACGCGACGTGCAGCGCGTTGGCGTCGGCGTCGCTGTACACCGCGACCGACCGGATGCCCATGGCCTTGAGCGTGCGAATCACCCGGACGGCGATCTCACCCCGGTTGGCTACCAGAACCGTGTTGAAACCCATCACGCTCACATCCGGAAGACGCCGTATGACACCGGATCGACCGGCGCAGTGGATACCACCGAAAGCGCAAGACCGACAACGGTTCTGGTGTCAGCGGGATCGATGACGCCGTCGTCCCAGAGCCGCGCAGTCGAATAATACGGGTTGCCCTGGTGTTCGTACTGCGCGCGAATCGGCGCCTTCACCGCTTCCTCCTCCTCGGCGGTCAGCTCTCCGCGCACGGTTGCCAGCACCGACGCGGCTTGCTCGCCACCCATGACCGAAATCCGGGCGTTGGGCCACATCCACAGGAAGCGCGGCGAATACGCCCGCCCGCACATCGAGTAGTTGCCTGCGCCATAGGAGCCGCCGATCACGACCGTGAGCTTGGGCACCCGCGCGCAGGCCACCGCGGTCACCATTTTGGCCCCGTGTTTTGCGATGCCGCCGGCCTCGTAGTCGCGGCCCACCATGAACCCGGAGATGTTCTGCAAGAACAGCAGCGGCACCATCCGCTTGTCGCAGAGCTCGATGAAATGCGCACCCTTGACCGCGGATTCGGAGAACAGCACCCCGTTGTTGGCGACGATGCCGACCGGGTGGCCGTGGATGTGGGCGAACCCGGTGACCAGAGTGCTGCCGTATTCGGCTTTGAACTCGCCGAATTCGCCACCGTCGACCAGCCGGGTGATGACGTTGTGCACGTCGTAGGGAATCCGGGGATCGACCGGGACCACGTCGTACAGCTCTGACTGATTGGCAACAGGATCCACCGTGGGCAACACATCCCAGATCCGCGGAGCGCGCGGCCCCAGCGTCGACACGATGCGCCGGACGATGCGCAACGCGTCGCGGTCGTCGTGCGCGAGATGATCGGTGACGCCGGAGATCTTCGAATGCAGTTCTCCGCCACCGAGATCCTCGGCCGATACGACTTCCCCGGTGGCCGCCTTCACCAGCGGCGGGCCCCCGAGAAAGATGGTGCCCTGGTTGCGAACGATCACTGCCTCGTCGCTCATGGCGGGCACGTAGGCGCCACCGGCCGTGCACGATCCCAGTACTGCGGCAATCTGCGGGATGCCCTGCGCGCTGAGATTGGCCTGGTTGTAGAAGATCCGGCCGAAGTGATCGCGGTCGGGAAAGACCTCGTCCTGGCGGGGCAGGAAGGCGCCGCCGGAGTCGACCAGATAGATACAGGGCAGCCGGTTTTGACTGGCGATCTCCTGAGCGCGCAGGTGCTTTTTGACGGTAATCGGGTAGTACGTGCCGCCTTTGACCGTTGCATCGTTGGCCACGATCATGCATTCGCGGCCCGCGATCCTGCCGATGCCGGTGATGATGCCGGCCCCCGGGCATTCGTCGTCGTACATCCCGTCGGCCGCGAGCGGGGCGATTTCGAGCAACGGGCTACCGAGGTCAAGGAGTCCGTCGACGCGGTCGCGGGGCAGCAGTTTGCCTCGGTCGACATGGCGGGCCCGGGAGCGTTCCGAACCACCCAGCGCGGCTGTGGCCAGCTTGTCGCGCAGCTGTGCGACGAGCGCGGTGTGGGCGTCGCGGTTTTCCGCCGGAGAGGTCATTGGTTGCAGGCCAGTTTCGGTTAATGGTCACTAACTCGTGCTATGTTAGTGGCGATTAACCGAAGTGTCTAGGGAGGCGGGATGGCAGCGTCCGCTCCGGTCGAGCGTAATGACGACATACCGGCACCGAATCCCCGCAGCCGACGCAAATCGGACCGTCGCCTGCAACTGCTGGCCGCGGCGGAGCGGTTGTTCGCCGAGCGCGGGTTTCTGGCGGTGCGGCTCGAAGACATCGGCGCCGCGGCGGGGGTCAGCGGCCCGGCGATCTATCGGCATTTCCCGAACAAGGAGTCGCTGCTCGTTGAGCTGCTGGTGGGTATCAGCACTCGCCTGCTCGACGGCGCCCGCGGGGTCCGATCCCGTCAGACCGATGCCGCCGCGGCGCTGAACGGTTTGATCGACTTTCACCTCGACTTCGCGCTGGGCGAGCCCGACCTCATCCGGATTCAGGATCGCGACCTCGCCTATCTGCCGGTCGCCGCCGAACGCCAGGTACGCCGCGCCCAGCGCCAATACGTCGAGGTGTGGGTGGGCGTGCTGCGCGAACTCGAGCCCGGACTCGCCGAATCCGACGCCCGGCTGATGGCACACGCGGCGTTCGGTCTGCTCAACTCCACTCCGCACAGCCTCAAGCCGGCCGACGGCAAAGCTGCGCGAGCAACGCGATCACGTGCGGTGATGCGGGAAATGACCGTTGCCGCCCTGACCGTTGGCATCGCGCCGGAATGATCAGCATTACCACTGTTCACCGGACTTTTCGGCGCCGACCGTAGTGCTGCAGGTACCCTGCAGAAATGAGGTGGGCATGAGCGATCGACGTCATCCCGATCACACCCGTTCAACCCAAGAGCGGACCGAAGAAACGCAACGACTGCGTCAGCCTTACCCGTCGTACACCGACCCGGCTTACAGCGGTCAGTCGTTCTATTCACCCCCTAACTACGGCTCGCCGCCCGACCCGAACGCCACACAGCGCACCGACAAGCTGCCGCACTACTGGCTGCAGGGTCAGCCTTCGCCGGATCAGTCGCCGCAGGAACCCGAGCCTGGGCGACCGAAAGCGCCGCGCTGGCTCTGGATCGGCGCGGCCGCGGCAGTGGTTCTGGTTATCGCATTGGTCATCGCCCTGGTGATCGCCAACGGGACGGCCAGAAGGCAGACGGCGGTACCCGCACTGCCCGAGCCGCCGAGTTCTCAGCAGCCCGTGCCGAAGGCGTCGCCACCACCATCGGCGAGCGCACCCGGCCCGGCCACCAGTGAGCCCAGCCAGCCGGGCGGTGCCGGCGTGATGCAGACCGTGGTCTACAACGTCAGCGGCGACGGCCGCGCCATCAGCATCACCTATGTCGACGACGACGGGATGATGCAGACCGAGTTCAACGTCGGGTTGCCGTGGACCAAGGAAGTCAGCCTGCCCGAGACCGGCAGCAAGACACCCAACGTCACCATCGTGAATATCGGCCACGACGTGACGTGCACGGTGACCGTGGACGGAGTCGAGATCAACCAGCGCAGCGGCGTTGGTCTGACGATTTGCAACGGGTCGAGCTAGTCCGGCTCAGTCAACCTCTGTCGCCGGAATGCGCTGCGGGGCACGCACAATCAGCAGGATGAGCAACCCAACCACCATCACCAGGCACAGGCCGCCCATGCCGGCGCGGACGGCCCCGAAAACGTCCACGAACACCGAAAACAGCCACGGCGCCACGAAAGACACCGCACGCCCGGTCATCGTGTAGAGGCCGAAGGCGACGCCTTCTTTTCCGGCGCTGGACATCCTGAGCAGCAGCGTCCGCGCCGATGCCTGCGCGGGCCCGATGAACAGACACAGCAGTAGACCGGTGATCCAGAACGCGCGAGGCCCCGACAACGCCATCATGGCCAGCCCCGCCGCAATGATGCTGGCCAGTGATCCGATGATGACCGGCTTGGACCCGACCCGGTCGTCCAGGAACCCGCCGAAGACGGCGCCTACCGCAGCCACCACGCTGGCGGCCACGCCGAAGATCAGCACATCGGCCGGCGAGATCCCGTACGCGTTGACACCGAGCACGCCGCCGAAGGTGAAGACGCCGGCCAGTCCGTCGCGAAAGACCGCACTGGCGACCAGGTAGTACACCAGGTTCCGGTCGCGGTGCCACTCGGTGACCAGGTCCTGCCACAGCTTGCGGTAGCTGCCGAACACACCGCGCACGGGGCTGAAAACTTCGGTCGGCGACGGCAGCCGATGCGCGGTCAGCAGCAACGGCAGCGCGAACACCGCCAACCAGCCGGCCGCCAGCAGCATCGCCACCCGGACGTTCGTGCCGTCGCTGACGGGCAGGTCCAGGAACCCACGGGTGTCGCCGTTACCGGCGATGCAGCCGAAGTAGGTGGTCAGCAACAACCCAACGCTGCCGACGAATGCCGCCGCCAAGCCGAAGCCCGAGATCCGTCCGGAGTTCTGTGGCGTCGAAATCTGGCGCAGCATCGCGTTGTACGGCACGCTGGCCAAGTCGCCGCACGCCGCGGCGATAGCAAGTAACGCCAATCCGGGCCACAGGTACTGCGGGCGGTCACGAATCAGGCTCATGGCGCTCACCAGCGCCACCACCATTCCGGTCAGCACGGTCAGGGCGATGCGCCGCCGCCGCGCGTCTTCGACCCACACACCGATCACCGGCGCCAGTACGGCGATCGTCAACCCGGCGATCGCCAGCGCGCGACCCAGCCAGCTCGCCGGCGGCACACCGCCGGGCAAATCCTTGCCGACGGTGCCGGTCAGATAGACCGAGAACACAAACGTCACCACGACGGCGCTCACGCCGGCCGAACCGGTGTCCCACAGTGCCCACGCCACCGCATGGGCTCGCTCGGATCTGGGCGAATCGTTACTGCCGGAATCAGACATTGTTGGTCTGTCTACCATTGGCGCATGCCCGTACCCGCGCCCAGCCCCGACGCTCGTGCCGT
>NZ_DATNJW010000677.1:0-4910 GCF_035603715.1 Mycobacterium sp.
TCGATACTGTGCTCTATTTCCAGGTCACCGACGCGCGCGCAGCCGCCTACGAGATCGCCAACTTCCTGCAAGCCGTCGAACAGCTCACAGTCACCACACTGCGCAATGTCGTCGGGTCCATGGACTTGGAGCGCACACTCACCTCCCGCGACACCATCAACAGCCAACTCAGAGGCGTGCTGGACGAGGCCACCGGCAAGTGGGGGCTGCGGGTCAACCGGGTAGAGATCAAGGCCATCGACCCGCCGCAATCCATCAAGGACGCGATGGAGAAGCAGATGCGGGCCGAGCGCGACAAGCGTGCGGCAATCCTGGGCGCCGAAGGCCAACGCCAGTCTCAGATCCTCACCGCCGAGGGTGACAAGCAGGCCGCCGTCCTGCGGGCCGAGGGCAACCGGACCGCAGCGATCCTCAAGGCCGAGGGCCAGGCCCGCGCTATCGACGAGGTATTCCAGTCCGTCCACCGCAACGACCCCGACCCCAAACTGCTCGCCTATCAGTATCTGCAGATGCTGCCGCAGCTGGCCCAGGGCCCGGGAAACACGTTCTGGGTAATTCCCAGCGAGCTCACCTCCGCCCTGCAAGACGTGTCCCGCGCCTTCACCCAGGCGCTGCCCAAGTCATCGGCCACGCGCGAAGCCTCCTCCGACGACTTGGCAGCGCACGCTGCCGCCGACGCGGCTCAGGCAGCACAAGCCGCCGCCGATGCACTCCAAGGCGCGACCGAGGCCAACGGCCACCAGACCGCGGCATCGCGCCCGTAACGAAGGGTCGGGGCAGGATTCTTCGAACAGCGGAGCATGTGAAAAGAAAAGCTGGCCAAGTCGCCACCTATTCGATCGAGCTGGTACTCGGGCGGATCACGCGGCGGCGGTGAGCAATTCCTGCAGGGCGACCTCGAAGTCGTCGGCCAGGTCCCATACGTCGGGCACCAGTTCCCAGCATGAGTTGATCCCGACGTCAAGCTTGCCGGTCAGCGACATCACCGTGATGTTGAGGCCGGTGCCGTAGAAGATTGGTCCAAGCGGGTACATCGCCTTGACCTGGCAGCCCAAAAAGTACAACGGCACCTGCGGTCCCGGCACGTTCGAGATGACCAGGTTGTGCACCGGTCGGCGGGTTAGCACCGCACTGGCGAAGAGTCCCACCGCCGGAGCCAACAGCGCCCGCCCGGCAAACTGCGCCCAGTCCAGCAACAGCGTCGCCCCGATCGCCGCGCTGTGCTCCTTGGCCACCCCATTGGCGTGCGCAATGGCCCGCAGCCGGTCGGCCGGGTCAGCGATCTGAGTCTGCAGGCGGGAGAACAAGGCCGTCAACTGGTTGCGGCCTGGCCGGTCGGACTTTTGATGCACCGACACCGGCACCGTGGCCACCAGCGAGGTCTCGGGCAGCTGACCGCGATCGAGCAAGAACTTGCGCAGCACCCCGGCGCACAGTGCCATCACCACATCGTTGACCGTGACATTGAACCTGTTCTTGATCGTCTTGATGTCGTCGAACTCCAGGCGGGCGTAGGCGATATTGCGCCGGCGAGTGATGGAGTCGTTGAACGGGGTGTGCGGCGCCCGGAACGGCGCCGCCATGGCCCGCCCGCTGCGCCCCCGGCGAACGGTGTCGACGATCGTTGATGCCGTCATCGGCACCACAGTGACCAGCTGCAGTGGCCGGGCAACGAACTTCGCCAGGCCCCGCACCGCCATTCCCACCGAGTTGGTGTCCCCGGGTCCGTCCACCGCCTTCGGCGCCGGCGTGTCCGGTTCGGTGCCGCACAGCTGCGACAGCAGGTTCGCGCCGCCCACCCCGTCCACGCTCGCGTGATGCACCTTGGTCATCACCGCCAGCCGCCCACCCGCCCGGGCGTCGGTGCCAGCGATCCCCTCGATCACCCACATCTCCCACAGGGGCTGGCCGCGATCAAGGGGCAGGGAGGCGATGCGCCCGCAGGTCTCCGACAGCTCAGCGCGCCCGCCGGGCGCCGGCAGCCCGATGCGGTGCAGATGCCGGTCCAGATCGAAACTGTGGTCCTCCACCCACACCGGATGGTCCAGATTCAGCCGACTGTCGGCCAACCGCTGCCGAAACTCGGGGATGGACTTGATCCGCACGCCCAGCTCCTCGCGCAGCCGAGCGAAGCTGTACCCGCCGGGCACTGTCGCGGCGTCCAACTCCAAGATCGCGCAGACGTGCAGCGGCTGTGAGGGCGTTTCCAAATACAAGAAGCTGGCATCCATCCCGCTGAGCCGTTGCATACATTTCCCTTCCGCCGGTCGACCGGGGTCATGGCCGCCAGTCGAGCAGGACTGCCGGCCGGGGCGATGCGATCGAAGACGGGCCGGCGGCACCACACGATCACGGTCAGAACTCGATGGCGAAACCGTTCAGGTCCTGGCTAAAGGGCGCAGAGCTCATAAAGACGACTGTCCCGAGTCTCAGGAGTGAAAATTCGTTGAGAAATCCGCCGACACCATTGTGCGCTTATCGACGCTCGATTGAAAGGTTTCGGGTGCCGACATCCCCAATCCTCTTGACACAGCGGAAATTCCAGCGATTGACGGGCAATGCCCGGCCCAATCGTATTGACGCACTGTCAATACGAAGCGAGGTTTCAGGCGAGATTTGCGGTTAGCGCGAACGTGCGGAGCGTCTCGCGTGAAGGTCTAGACGGCCGATGAGGTTCCACTCCTTGGCTTTTCGCCGCAGCGCGAACCCGGGGTGATGTCCCAGTTGATCTCCGGCATGCCCCACTGGGAACGGTTGGGTTCCGGCGCGCAGGACGTGTCACCGGCCCCGCGAATGATCACGATGCAACTGCCCCGGTCGACTGAGATCTCCTTGACCGCGGAGTCGAGCTCGGCCGACACCTCACGATCGAGCGCGTTGTGACACTGAGGACGGTTCAACGGGATCGCCGTGGCAGGCCACCGACTCGAATACTACAAGTTATTGGAATCCTTGTTAAACATACGAAAAGTATGCGATAGTCACAGAGTGTGATATTCGGTATGGCACCTCATCCATTACTGGAGGTCCAATGTACGCCGCGACCAGGGCATCGACGCCGGGCACAATCGCCACTGAGCGGCTGCGGTCGGGCAGACTCTCAGTCGGCGAGCGTAATGCGCTGCGTGCCGCACGCGACCGATCGGACGCGGACATTGGCGACCGTGATCGCGTTGATGAACGCATCGACGAACACGCTGCCGGTCCGGCTCGTAGGCGGACGTCGGTCATGTTCGACCGGCGGGGCTCAGGGATGGTTCGGGAAATCGTGGAGGCTGACGCGAGCGTCGCTGGCCGGCTCGCCTGGCTCGCCGCTCGGGTTACCATCCGGCCAGCCCTGACAATTGGTAGCTACCTCCTCGATGTGCCCTGGCCCTGGGGCCTCGTCGACTTCGCCGCTGGGGCCGTGACGCCCGCACCCGGCACCGTTCGCGCCTCGATCCGGTTGCCGCATTGCACTGCGCGATTGGTCCGTGCCGCCGGCGTACTGCCTGCCGATGGCACCCGGCGCGTGGTGATGTACATGCACGGCGGCGCCTTCTTGACCTGCGGCGCTAATACCCATGACCGGCTCGTCACCAAGTTGTCGAACTACGCCGATAGCCCCGTGCTGGTGATGAACTACCGGATGCTGCCCAAGCATTCCATCGGTGAGGCGATCGACGATTGCTATGACGGATACCGGTGGCTGCGTAGCCAGGGTTACGGACCCGAGCAGATCGTTCTTGCCGGCGACTCCGCCGGAGGCTACCTGTCACTCGCGCTGGCCGAGAGGCTGCTCGACGAAGGCGAGGAACCAGCGGCCATCGTCTGCATGTCACCGCTGATGCAGATCACCAAGGCCCCCAAGCAGGCACACCCCAACATCGGCACCGATGCGATGTTCCCGGCCAAGGTGTTTGACGCATTCGTCGACCTGATTGCCAGCGCGGCCCAGCGTCACATCGTGGACGGGCACCCCGAGGAGATCTACGAACCGCTCGACCACATCGAGGCCGGTCTGCCCCGGACGTTGATCCATGTATCCGGTTCCGAGGTCCTGCTGCACGACGCCCGGCTCGCCGCGCAGCGGCTGGCCGCAGCGGGAGTGCCGGTCCAGCTGCGGGTGTGGCCCGGCCAAATGCACGTGTTCCAGATCGCCACGCCAATGGTGCCGGAGGCCACCCGGTCGCTGCGCCAGATCGGGGACTACATCCGCGAGGCGACCGACCGAAAAGCCAGGCCACCACGGGCTCGGGCTGTGCAGGCCTAGGCGAAACATGTGGTGAAAAAGAAAGCTGGCCAAGGCTTTTGGCCTTGACCAGCGTCTCCATTGTGGAGCTGCCGGGAATCGAACCCGGGTCCTACGGCATTCCCTCAAGACTTCTCCGTGCGCAGTTCGCTATGCCTCTACTCGGATCTCTCGGTCACGCGAACAAGCCGAGATGACGATCCCAGTCGCTGTTTGATGTCCCCACGGGCCCCGCGACCGAACCCGTAGGTTTGTCCCTCTAGCTGATGCCAGGGTCCGGGCCGAGGGCGCTCCCGGTCTGACAGACACGCAGTCGCTTAGGCAGCGAGTGCGTAGTCGCGCTGATGTGAATCGGCGCTTATATGGTTGCAACGACGCTTACGGTGGTCTCTTGCCTGCACCGGCACGCTTCCCTTGATTCGATGCGCGAAGTCGAAACCGTTCAGCCCCTCGCACCCCTGCCGATTTTCGGCAAGACAACTAATAGTACGCGCTTTTTAACAGCAGGTCAGCGACCATGCACCTCGGGTCAGATCACGAAATTGACATGCTCGATCACGCGCGAGCCCACTTCCGTGTCGCCGTCGTATTCGATACCGGTGGTGTCGTCGGTGCGACCGCCGGCCAACCGGGTGAACAGCAGGCCATCAAGCCGGATGCTGGCGGTCGGATCTGACCC